>JAZUCO010000189.1:0-8828 GCA_045639185.1 Acutalibacteraceae bacterium | reverse complement strand
TTTATCAAAATAATTACGGAGGTATAAGCTATGCTCAAGATAAACATTCAGCTTTTTGCGCATAAAAAAGGTATGGGTTCAACCCGTAACGGCCGTGATTCTGAATCAAAGAGACTCGGCGTAAAGCGTGCAGACGGCCAGGCTGTTAATGCAGGAACAATTCTTGTTCGTCAGAGAGGCACAAAGATCCACCCCGGCAACAACGTTGGTAAGGGTTCTGACGATACACTTTTCGCTCTTGTTAACGGCACAGTTAAGTTCGAGAGAATGGGCAAAGACCGCAAAAAGGTCAGCGTTTACGAAAACTAAGATTTTATTCCATAAAGCCTATGCCGAAGCATAGGCTTTTTTTCTTTTCTATTGATTTTTTTAGCCGCAGGGTGTAAAATATAATGTAACATTTTTTGGAGGTATTTTGTATGAACAACATTTGGCACTCAATAAATCCCGAAAGAATCAAACCTCACGATTTTATGGCAGTTATTGAAATTCCCAAAGGCAGCAAGAAGAAATATGAGCTTGATAAAGAAACAGGACTTATTATGCTTGACAGAATCCTTCACACCTCCACACACTACCCTGCAAACTATGGTTTTATTCCCCGCACATATGGTGATGACCTTGACCCTCTTGATGTTCTTGTGCTTTGTTCAGAACCTCTTGATCCTCTCACTCTTGTAAGATGCTACCCCATCGGTGTTATAAAAATGAAGGATAACGGCAGAGATGACGAAAAAATCATCGCGGTTCCTTTCGGTGACCCCACATACAATGTGTACAGAAGTATTTTTGCCCTTCCCAAGCATATGTATGATGAAATGTCACACTTCTTCAAAATCTACAAGGCTCTTGAACACAAGGAAACTGTTGTCGATGAAGTAAAAGATTCAAATGAAGCAATCGACATCATCACGCATTGTATCGACAACTACATAAACACTTTCGGCGAAGGTTAAAATAAAAAACTTTTAATTAAACTATATTAAGGATCTTTTTATGAATAATATCGTTTATACTTACGGCAATGCAATATATCTCAACATAACAAATGCCTGCCCCTGCAACTGCGAATTCTGTGTGCGCAACAACACAGACGGTCTCGGTGATATGGGCAGTCTCTGGCTCGATCACGAACCTTCTTTTGAAGAGATAAAAGAAGCTGTTGATGCTTTTGATTTTACAGGCTTCACAGATGTTGTTTTCTGCGGTTACGGCGAACCCACCTGTGCACTTGACAAATTGCTGAAAACTGCAGAATATATCAAAAACACAAAATGTGTTAAAATCAGACTCAACACAAACGGACTTTGCGACCTTATCAATAAAACAGAAAACTCAGCCGCAAAAATGGAAGGTCTTATTGATTCAGTTTCAATCAGCCTCAACGCTTCCGATGCGGAAAAATATGAAAAAATCGTTCATCCGTCATTCGGGATCAGATCTTTTGACGCAATGTTCAGATTCACAAAAGATGCACAAAAATATATCCCCTCTGTCAAGATGAGTGTTGTTGACACTATCGGTGAAGAGGAGATAGAAAAATGCAAAAAACTTTGTGCAGATAATAATATTGAACTGCGTGTAAGAAAATATATCAAATAAGTTTACGGGAGGAATCCGATTGAACGAACAATCAACAAACAACGCTCAGCTTTTTTGCAGATATTGTAACAGAGCACTTGAAGAATATTCTCCCTATGCAAAGGAAAAGGGCATTCCGATGTGTGATTTCTGCGAAGTGAAACACAAAGAATTTGAAGCAATAATGGAAATAAGAAGAAAACGTGAGGCAAAATAATCAGCGATTTTCAATTTCAACACCGCAGTAATAATGTCTGATTATTTCGTCATAGGTACTGCCGTTCTGTGCCATACAATTGGCTCCGTTCTGGCTCATTCCGACACCATGACCATATCCCTTAACGGTAAAAATATATTCACCGTCTTCTTTTTCAACAGTAAATGCAGGGCTTCTGAGTCCGAGAAGTTCTCTTGCCTGCATTCCGCTCATTACAACAGAACAGATATCAATTTCAAGCACCGTTCCTGAAGGAGAGGTGCTTTTTGTTTTTATATAAACATCTGAAACATCGCAATCAATAATATGTGCAAGCTCTTCGGGTGTGATAATAACCGTAGATTCATACCTGGTTGAATCCGCATCCCAACTGCTGTCTACACTCTGAAGATAGGGCACATCTTCACCCCAAATCACTTTTGCCGACTCTGTCTGACCGCTGCTTATTGCGTGATATGCAGCCATAATCGGTTCACCGTCGTATGTTATTACCTTGTCAATAACATCGTCAACCGCATCACAGATTTTGCCGTAATAAGAATCAAAAGCATCACCCCAACGGCTTTTCATTTCAGCAACGGTAATATATCCCTGATGCATACTGCTGTCATCAGACACAATTGCCCCGCCGATTGAATCATCACCGCCGAGATTTTTTCTGTATTCCGCAAAAGTCACAGCCGCAAGAGCCTGAGCTTTGATTGCCTCTTCTTCATAAGAAGCCGGCACCTCTGCCGCAACTGCTCCTATTATATAATCACGCATACTGAGAATTTCAACATTGCTCTGAGCCGACATAAAAACACTTATAGAATCTTCATTTTCAGGAGTTTCAACCACCTCTGATATTACACCTTCAGCGCTTGAAACTTCAGCTGTGTCATCAGGTTTGCTATCGGAATTTCCAATCAAAACAGCCGTAAGCGGAGCCAACAACATAACAACTGCCACAGCAACGCATAATGCACCGTATAATTTCATAATTTTTCTTTACCTGCCTTTATTTTTTAGGTTTTATCCCCTTATTTTTCTTGACTCCAAAGCGAAAACATTATATAATAAAGTGTATTGCTATAATAAGATAAAATGTTTATATAATATATAGAGGAGATGATAAAATGAGCAAAACAATCATCAAAGATGAAGCTATTTCATTATTATGCAACGGACTTGCAGATAATAACTACATAAACATAGACGACTATGCAAAATACGGTGTAAAGAGAGGTCTTCGCAACGCTGACGGTACAGGCGTTATGGCGGGACTTACAAAGATTTGCAGCGTTGAAGGTTACTATATGAACGACGGCGAAAAGGTCCCCAAGGAAGGTCACCTTTTCTATCGCGGAATCGATATCAATGACATTGTAAATGCCTGCAACAGCGAAAACCGTTTCGGTTTTGAAGAAGTAATCTGGCTTCTTCTTTTCGGTCAGCTCCCCACACAGAATCAGCTTGACCGCTTCAACGAAGCACTTGCCGAAATGCGTGAACTTCCTGACAACTTCACAGAAGATATGATTATGAAGGCTCCGTCACCCAACATTATGAATAAGCTTGCACGTGGCGTTATGGCTCTCTATTCATATGACGAAAATCCCGATGACATTTCAATTGAGAATGTACTCAATCAGTCACTTCACCTGATTGCTCAGCTTCCCTCAATTATGTCTTATGCATATCAGGTAAAAAGAAGACATTATTACCACAAAAGTATGTATATTCATCCGCCCAAGCCTCATCATCACACAGCGGAAGTTATACTCAACTCACTTCGTTCAGATAAGACTTTCACCGATGCAGAAGCAAAACTTCTCGATATCTGCCTTATCCTCCACGCTGAACATGGTGGCGGTAACAACTCAACTTTTGCAACAAGAGTTCTCTCATCATCAGGTACAGATACATATTCTGCAATCGCAGCAGGTATCGGCTCACTCAAAGGTCCCAAACACGGTGGTGCAAACCATAAAGTTTCTTGTATGATAGACAGTTTCAAAGAAAACTGTTCAGACATTGCAGATGAAGGTCAGGTTGCTGATTACCTTACAAAAATTATGAAAAAAGAAGGCGGCGACGGCACGGGGCTTGTTTACGGCATGGGGCACGCTGTTTACACTCTTTCAGACCCCAGAGCTGTGCTTCTCCGTGCAAAAGCAGAAGAATTTGCAATGGGTACAGAGTTTGAAGCAGAATACAAGCTTCTTAACAATATTGAAAAGCTCACTCCCGAACTTTTTGCAAAGGTAACAGGCAAATCAAAAACTGTTTGCGCAAACGTTGACCTTTATTCAGGTCTTATTTACAAGATGCTCCGCATTCCCGAAGACCTTTACACTCCCCTCTTCGCAACTGCACGTATGGCAGGCTGGTGTGCACACAGAATTGAAGAGCTTTACACAGGCAGCAGAATTATCCGTCCTGCATACAAGAGCCTTTCTTCTCACATCGAATACACACCAATCGAAAAAAGAACAGAGAAATAACAGGAGGCAGTCAAATTGAAAATCAAAAACAGTGTTCAGGCAATTTCACCTGATATTTCAATAATACTTATGTGTGCAGGCATTCTTGTTGCCTGCCCATTAAGAATCTTTCAGATGCTTAAAAACATCGACCCTACAACAGGATTTTTCAAAGAGTCATCAATTTCTGTAATAATTTTTTACGGTGCACTTGCCCTTGTTTCATCACTTATACTTGTGCTTACATTCCTCAGCGGAAGAATTCCTGCTGCAATCGCACCCAAAGGCAGAAGAATTTTTCTCGGCGTATCTTCAATCGTTTTTGCAGCAACACTTTTCTATGACGCAATAAGCAATTATCTTCCTCAGAAAAATGCAACAGCAACTATCGTGCAGAATATTCAGTCACTTACAAAACTTCATCACGCACACGCTGTTTTTGCATTTCTCGCAAGCTGCTATTTTGTAGTTTTTGCAGTTTCCTATTTTGTTGGAAACAGTTTCCATAAAAAGCTCAAAATTCTTTCTCTTGCACCTCTCACATGGTGCATAATCAAAGTTCTTGAAAAGATTTCAGTAATCATAAGCATCGTAAGAGTTTCAGAACTTCTTCTTGAACTTGTTGCTTGTGTATTCCTTATGCTTTTCTTTATGACTTTTGCAAGAGTTGTTTCAGATATCAACAGCAAAGGTTCAATGTGGAGTGTAATTTCCTGCGGTGCAGTTTCATCACTCTTCATTCTGACATACTCAATCCCCAGATTTATGCTTGATATAACAGGCAATGATGCATCTCTCGTCAGCGGTTACCCCGTAACATATGCAGAAATCGCTTGTGCAGCATTTATAATCGTATTCATCATCACAACTCTCCGTTCAGGTTACACAATGGAAGACGTTGAAAAGATGAACGAAGACCTTCAGGCTGAAGCAGAATACGCAGCAGCAACTGAAGACGATATCATCGAAGGTGAAACAGACGTTGTTGCTGAAGAAGAATCAACAAACGTCACAGAAACAGAAGAAAACTAACAAAACGGAGGTGTAAAGCATGGAGTTATTTCTGCAGAATATGGGAACTGCCGCAAGTCAGGTGTTTATACTTTATGTGATGGTCGCCATAGGTTTTATATCCGACAAACTTCATGTTTTTACAGAAAAAACCGCAAGAGCCTCAAATGATCTGCTGTTTTATGTAATCACACCCTGCGTCGTTATAAATTCATTCCTGAGCACATCTTTTTCCAAGGATTCCGCAAGCAGTTTTGCAATTTCAGTTGCGATTTCTCTTCTTGCACACGGAATCGGCATTCTGTTTTCCGCACCTCTTTTCAATAAAAATAAAGAAGACAGAAACAGAACAATTTACAAATATGCCTGTATTTACGGCAACCTCGGTTATATGGCTTTACCCCTTGCAAAAGCTGTACTCGGTGAAGAAGGCGTATTCTTCTGCTCTGGCGGACTTGTAGTGTTTAACACGCTTTGTTTCACACACGGCATCCGCCTTATAAACAAAGGTAATAAAAATATAAAGTTCAGTATAAAATCACTTATTCTCAATCCCGGTGTGATATCTGTCCTTATCGGTCTGCCGCTGTTTATTTTCTCGGTAAAATTACCGCCCATACTCAGCCAACCCATAAGTTTTATTTCAAATATGAATACACCGCTGGCAATGATAATATTCGGCACTTATCTTGCTAACACAGACCTTAAAACAATGTTCAAGGTCAAGGAGCAATATCTTATAATGGCTGTACGACTCGTTGCCGTGCCCCTTGTTATCATCCTCGCTTCAAAACTTCTCGGACTCAATGCGGCACTTGCAACAGCGTGTATGATTTCAGCATCTGCACCAAGCGCCAACAATACAGTTATGTTTGCAGCAAAATACGATAAAGATACAGCAGTAGCATCAAAAATTGTGGCACTCAACAGCTTTGTTTCAATCCTGACAATGCCTGTAATGATTGCGCTCGCACAGATGTAAAAAGCTTCAGAAACGGGTTTTTACTATGAATTTCGGAAAATTACAACTTAACGAAGAAGTTATGAAGCGTCTTTCTGCTGCTGTGGATTCGGGAACACTTTCTCACGCAATCCTGCTGACGGGCGGAACAGAAAAAGAGAGAAAAGAACTTGCTTTTCTTATTTCTCAGGCACTTCTTTGTGATGCGGAAACAAAACCGTGTCTCAAATGTGAATCCTGCAAAAAAATCAAATCGGGAAACCATCCGGATATCATCGTTACTGAAGGAGAAGCAGGAAAGCAGAAAAGCATCAAGATTGACAATATCCGTTCAATCAGGTCAAGAGCTTATGTTGTGCCGAACGAAGCACCATTTCAGATTTTTCTTATTCTTGAAGCATCAGGAATGGGTGAAGAGGCACAGAATGCACTTCTTAAAATTCTTGAAGAGCCTCCCGCAACAGCAAGATTCATTCTTGCTTCAAGATCGCGTGATGATTTCAGACAGACTATCCTCTCCCGTGTAACGCCCTTTGCAATCAGCGAAGACAGCGGACAGGCGGCAGGCGAAAAAGAGAATACAAAGGCTTCAAAGGCCGCTGAAGACATTTTTGTTGCAATGCTTTCAAAAAATGAAGCTAAAATTATGCTCAGCACAGCACCCCTTGAAAAGGATAAGAAGACATTCAAGGCTTGTTCAGAGAAAATGATTCTTATGCTCAGAAACAGCATTATAACTAAATTCAGAGACGATACTGATATTACAATAACAGAGAAAAAATTCTCCGTTAAATTCTCGGAAAAAGAAATTATAGATATGATGGGTGTCCTCAAAAATCTTTTGGAAGATGCCGATAAAAATGCAAACGACAACCTTCTTGTGACAAGGCTCACAACAGAGCTTGTTGAATGCTTTGAAAAAGATAGGAGTTAACTATGATAGAAGTAATCGGAGTTAAATTCAAACAGACCGGTAAGGTTTATTATTTCGATCCCTGCGGTCTTACACTTAATAAAGGCGAAGGCGCAATCGTTGAAACTGCAAGAGGTGTTGAATGCGGTGAAGTGGCTCTCGACAACAGAGAAGTTCCCGATGAAGCAATAATCCAACCCCTCAAAAAGGTCATAAGAAAGGCAACAGCCGAAGATCTTGCGATTGTAAGCAAAAATAAAGAAAAGGAACAGAAAGCTGCAGTTATCTTTGAAGAAAAGGTAACAATGCGTAAACTCGATATGAAGCTCGTAGACGTCGAGTATACATTTGACGGCAGCAAGATTCTGTTCTATTACACAGCTCCATCAAGAGTTGACTTCCGTGAGCTTGTAAAAGACCTTGCAGGCGTTTTCAGAGCAAGAATTGAGCTCAGACAGATTGGTGTAAGAGACGAATCAAAAATGCTTGGCGGACTCGGCATCTGCGGCAGACCTTTCTGCTGTAAGGAATTCCTCAATGACTTCCAGCCAGTTTCAATCAAAATGGCAAAAGAACAAGGTTTGTCCCTGAATACCCTTAAAATCAGCGGTTCCTGCGGCAGACTTATGTGTTGTCTTAAATATGAACAGGACGCATACGAGCACCTGCTGAAAATTACACCCAAAATCGGTGCAATTGTTGACACAAAGCACGGCAAGGGCGAAGTTATCGATATGAACCTTCTCACAGGCAAGCTTACAATAAAACTTGAGAAGAATCCTGATGCAGCACCCATCATCTGTAAAAGAGACGAAGTAAAACTCATCAAAGATGCAAAAATCACAATTGCAAAAGAAGAGCTTGACGCACTCAGAGATATTGAAGGTAATTAATCCATAAAAATTTCTCAAAAAATACAACTTTTCTATTGCATTTTATGAAAAGTGTGTTACAATAAAATAAATTCACATAAGGGAGGTTTAACAATGGCTTACAAAATCACAGACGCATGTATCGCTTGTGGTGCTTGTGCAGCAGATTGCCCCGTAGAGGCTATCTCAGAAGGCGATGGCATCTATGTTATCGACGCTGATGCATGTATCGATTGCGGTGCTTGTGCAGCATCTTGTCCCGTAGAGGCTCCCGTTGCAGACTAATTGTTGAACAACAAAAGAGTCACCTGTTAAGGTGGCTCTTTTTTTCTTGCACTTAAATACACTATAAACAAAAAATCCCATCTGATTTCTCAGATGGGATGAATGTTGATAAGTAAAAATTACTTAAGTTCAACCTTTGCGCCAGCTTCTTCAAGCTTAGCCTTGAGGTCTTCAGCTTCTTCCTTAGAAACAGCTTCTTTGAGTGTCTTGGGAGTTGCTTCAACAGCAGCCTTTGCTTCGCCAAGGCCAAGGCCTGTGATTTCACGAACAACCTTGATAACCTTGATCTTTGCAGCAGCGTCGAAACCTGCAAGAACAACGTCAAATTCTGTCTTTTCTTCAGCAGCTTCTGCAGGGCCTGCAGCAACAGCTACAGCTACGGGAGCAGCAGCGCTAACGCCGAATCTTTCTTCTACTTCTTTAACAAGTTCTGAGAGTTCAAGAACTGAGAGCTCAGCAACTTCATCAACAATCTTAGTGATTTTTTCTGATGCCATTTTAATTTACCTCCGAATAAATTTCG
>JAZUCO010000188.1:0-33085 GCA_045639185.1 Acutalibacteraceae bacterium | reverse complement strand
ATTGCTTTATATGACACGGATTGCTTTTGCGCTGATTGTTTTTCCTGTTTTGTTGTCAATTTCAAAGATACATCCCTCCATTGAACATTCTCCGTCGGGATTGTCGAATCTGACGGGAAGATTTGTTTTCATTTTTTCGATAGCAAGAGACGGTGTGACACCGAGGACTGACTGCACGGGGCCTGTCATACCGATGTCTGTTATATAACCTGTACCGCCGGGCAATACCTGAGCATCGTTTGTCTGCACGTGGGTGTGAGTGCCGAAAAGTGCTGAAATTCTGCCGTCAAGATAAAAGCCCATTGCTCTTTTTTCGGCAGTTGCCTCTGCGTGGAAATCAAGAATCTTGATTCTGCAGTCTTTTACTTCTTCGAGAATTCTGTCCATACATTCAAAGGGGTTTTCGTTGTTGTCAAGATACACAACGCCCATAAGATTTATAACTGCAATTCTGATGAAACCTTTGTCGATGATATAATATCCCTTGCCCGGTGCTGAAGAATGAAGGTTAGCGGGACGGATAAGGGGAAAACTCTCATCATCATACTTAGGGTAAATTTCTGCTCTTCTCATACCGTGGTTGCCCGTTGTGATAACGTCTGCACCGCTTGTGAGAAGGTGCTCCGCAGAGTGAGGGTGGATACCGTTGCCCTGAGCTGAATTTTCACCGTTGACTATACATAAATCGATTGCTTTCTGTTTTTTGAAAGAGGGGAGAGTGCGGCGGAGAAAATCACAGCCGTTGTCACCCACAACATCGCCTATTACAAGAATTCTCATCTGTTTCACCAATTAAAAAGTATTAAATATATAATACTAAAATTGAATTTATATGTCAATGAAAAAAAAGGAGCTGTAAAAAAATACAGCTCCTGAAAAATATTATTTTGCGTAGTCGCAGGCACGGCTTTCTCTGATGATATTGACTTTGATCTGACCGGGATATTCAAGTTCATCCTCAATCTTCTTGACGATATCTCTTGCAACGAGAATCATCTGATCGTCTGAAATAACATCGGGTTTAACCATGATACGGACTTCACGGCCTGCCTGAATTGCAAATGACTTTTCAACACCGTTGAATGAAGTTGCAATTTCTTCAAGCTTTTCAAGACGTTTGATGTAGTTCTGAACATTTTCACGTCTTGCGCCGGGTCTTGCAGCTGAGATTGCGTCTGCCGCCTGAACAAGACAAGCAACGATTGTTTTTGCCTCAACGTCACCGTGGTGAGCGTGGATAGCGTGAACAACACCTTCGTTTTCTTTGTACTTCTTTGCGTATTCAACACCGAGTTCGATGTGTGAACCGTCAAACTGATGGTCAAGAGCTTTACCGATATCGTGAAGAAGACCGGCTCTCTTTGCCATTTTGACGTCTGCACCGATTTCTGATGCCATAAGACCTGCAATGTAAGAAACTTCAAGTGCGTGGTTAAGTACGTTCTGACCGTAACTTGTTCTGTACTTGAGTCTGCCGAGAAGTTTAACGAGTTCACCGTGGATACCGTTTACACCTGCATCAACGACAGCTCTGTCACCTGCCTGCTTGATTGAGTGCTCAACTTCTCTCTTTGATTTTTCATACATCTCTTCAATTCTTGTGGGATGTATTCTGCCGTCAGTAATGAGCTTTTCAAGAGTGAGTCTTGCGATTTCACGTCTTACGGGGTCAAAGCTTGATACTGTGATTGCTTCGGGTGTGTCATCGATGATAAGGTCAACACCTGTGATTGTTTCAAGTGTTCTGATGTTTCTGCCTTCACGACCGATGATTCTGCCCTTCATTTCGTCGTTGGGAAGATTTACTACTGAAACTGTAGCTTCAGCAGCGTGGTCTGCAGCACATCTCTGGATTGCTGATGTGATGATTTCTCTTGCGAGGTTTTCTGCCTCGTCTTTTGTCTGCTGTTCGATTTCAAGAATCTTGAGAGCCTTTTCGTGAGTCAGCTCACCTTCAAGGTTTTTGATAAGATGTTCTTTTGCCTGTTCTTTTGTGAAGCCTGAAATTTTTTCAAGCATATCGAACTGACTCTTTTTGAGAGCCTCAACTTCAAGGAGCTTATTTTCAGCTTCTTTGATTTTTTTGTTGAGAGTTTCGTCTTTCTTTTCAAGGTTGTCAGCCTTTTTGTCAAGATTTTCTTCTTTCTGGACAAGACGTCTTTCCTGTTTCTGGACTTCATTACGGCGTTCTTTGATTTCTCTTTCGAGGTCATTGCGCTGTTTATGTATTTCGTCCTTAGCTTCAAGGATAGCTTCTTTTTTCTTTGATTCTGCTTCTGAGACAGCCTGACTCAGAATTCTGTTAGCTTCGTCTTCTGCTGAGCCGATAGCAGCTTCTGCCACTCTTTTTCTGTTAATTCCGCCTGCCACAAAACCGACAACACCGAATACAACAGCAGCTGCAACAATAAGACCTATTGCCAAACCGAGTTCCATTACTTTACACCTCCGTGTTATTTGATTTGACTGAAAAATAAATGACTTGCGTCATGATAATAATTTCAGAAAAACAATGCAAAAAGAAAATACTAATGCATTATCCATAATATATTATAACTAAATTAATATATTGTCAAGTAGTTACTACAGTTTTTTTTGTATAAATATAATAAACTTTATGCATAAATGTTAATTTTATCAAAAACAAAAATTTCTATTGCAAAAACACCCGAAATAAATTACAATAATAGGAAATGACTATTATATCGTTTAAGGAGGGTGAAGTATGGATGACAACAAAACTGCTGTTTTGCAGGAGCAGGAAAGAATAGACAGACAGCTCCAGCAGCAGAACAAATTTTACCTTACGCCAAAAGAAATGGCATCATACATACTTTCAGGTATCGGCGATAAAAACTGGGAAACATTCAGCGGTGCCAACTCAGACTTCTATTACAGAACTATTCTCGGTGCAGAGGCGGCAACTCTCAGTACAGCAAGTGTTATCTGTACATTTGCAGACACTTTTGATAATGCGATTTCAGGTCCGATTATAGACAGAACAAGAACAAGATGGGGCAGAGTGCGTCCTTTCCTTGTGCTTACACTTCCTTTGTGGATTGTTGCGAATTTCTGTCCCTGGTTGTTGCCAAATGGTATGTCACAGCTTGCATATCTGGGCATTTTTGCACTTCTCAACTACATCGGTTCTGTTGCAAACTCATTCTATACACCTGCATATTCCGCACTTCTTTTCAATCTGACTCCCAATGTAAATGAGAGAAACAGACTCATTGCGGCAGACACTTATGTTGACCTTTTCGGTGTTTGGATACCGTCGTTATTCCCGTTCCTTATTGACTTTCTGCCCGAATCGGTTTCAAGACAGTCAATATACATAGGCGGTGCATTGTTCTTTGTTGCACTTGTAATTGTTTTCAGAGTTTTCGGTTTCTTCTCTCTGCGTGAAAGAATGCCTCTTGCTTCAAGACAGGAAATGAATGAAGTAAGCGTATGGAAATCAATCAAAATCGTTGCAAAGTGTCAGCCAATGTGGATTCTGCTCATAAAAGGCTTTTTTGAAGTGGGCAGAGGTATCAGCTCACGAGTACAGAATGACTTCTGGCTCAACTGTTACGGTAAAGTGTCTTACAGCACCATCACAAGCCTTTTCACAGGTCTTCCGTCATACTTTGTGCTTCCTCTCGCACCCAAACTCACAAGAAAAATGGGGCTTAAGAATCTCGGTTCGCTCAGTTATGCGATAGGTGGTATTTCATACCTCCTTATGTGGGCAATAGGATACAATCCTTTCGGTGAAAAACACCTTGTCCTCAATCTTATTTACATCACAATAATGCTTACTTTTGCAGGTTCATTCAACAGTGTGCAGAGATACTGTAACACAGCTCTTACCGGCGATATGT
This sequence comes from Acutalibacteraceae bacterium, assembly GCA_045639185.1. Lineage (GTDB taxonomy): Bacteria > Bacillota > Clostridia > Oscillospirales > Acutalibacteraceae > UBA1081. The sequence goes on along the minus strand of JAZUCO010000188.1, from coordinate 29,219 downwards.
ATGACTATGTTGAGTGGAAAACCGGCATCAGAAACGAAGGTATTATGAGTGCTGCAATGGGTTACATAAATCTTATTGTAAACCAGGTTTCAACTCTTCTCAGCGGTGGTCTTATCACCGTTCTCGGCATCAGATCTAAGTATATGGGCGGTAAGCTTGTGAGACAGACTGATCCCGTTATGCTCCGCAATATCTGGGGGCTTTTTGCTCTTTCAATCGGTATCGGCAGAGCAATAGAAGCTGTGCTTCTTCTCTTCTTCAAGGTGCACGGTAAAACAAGAGAAAAAATGATGCAGGACCTTGCAGTTTCGCGAGCCTCAAAGATAGTTGACTCGGGTGAAAATGAAAGCGGAAAAGACGATTCTTCACAGTAAAAATATGTGTTGACATTCAATCTTTTATGCTATATAATATAATCAAAGTATTATCCTGTAATATCAGGAATTTTATTCAGGAGGAATGAACAAATGAAAAAAGTCATATCTGTTCTTCTTGCAGTTGCAATGATTTTCTCAATTGCTTCAATATCTGCTTTCGCTGCAGATACATATGAAATCGTATTTGAAGAGTTTCCCTACGATATCTCAGAATACAGAACCGATTACATCGGCAAACACGTAGGTTACGAATACGGTACAGATTACTGGTTCACAATCACAAATCCCGACGGTACAACAACAGACATCAAGGGTTTCCCCTACAGTGTTGAAGTTAAGGCAGGCAGAGCACTTGAATTCGTTGTTTCTGTTGCAGATCACGTCGAGCCCTCATCAGTAAGAATTCTTGCTTACCCCACAGGCACTCCCGCTGCAGAACTTTATGAGCCCGTTACAGGCGAACCCGATGCAAATTACTACGTAGCATCAAGCAGTGCAAATACATACGGTCTTATTCCCTCAGAAGATCTCACAGTTTGTGTTTCTGAGTGGCACCTTTACAACGATTGTTTCCTTTTTGAGTTCCCCTCATCAGAATACTACACATCAAACAGACTTCAGTACAACGAAGGTATGGTTGATCTCTGGGATATGTATACTCCCTTCGAATGGGGCAACACAAAGGTTATCTACGTTAACGAAACAATTTTCTTCGAAGTAAGAATCCCTCTCGACGGTAAGTATGATTACCACTACGAAACATATCAGGTATACTACACAACAGGTTACGGTTCAGAAGAAGAAACTGTTTACCTCAAGAAGAATGCTTCAGAAAAAGAAGGCACAGAAGCTATCGACCTGAGAATCGGTCACTATGAGACTGATACAGAATGGGTTGACCTCTATGCTGTTCCCGATGCTGACAACACAATGAATATCAAGGTTGTAAACACAGTTACTTACACCTTCAGTATGCTTACTCAGTTCCTTGAAGACTTCAGCCTTGAAAATCTTGATTCTATCGATCTCGGTTCACTCGATATCGCTCCCATGCTTGAGTACGTTCTCAAACTTGCAAATCTTATCGTCAAGATGCTCAATGCTTTCGGTCTGAGCATTACTCTCCCCGATCTTCTCGGTTAATTCAAATTACGATTGTTCGTTCTTTGCAAGACATTATCCCATATCAAAGCGAGGCAGGAATTTCCTGCCTCGCTTTGCTTAATTCAGTCGAAAATACTTTCTGTTTTTCTGATGCATTCGGGTGGTGAATAGATGAAACTGTCTATGTGACTTCTGTTGCAGAAATATTTTATTTCCTGCAAGGGGTATGCGGCTTTGAAGCTGTCAACGATAATGAGTTTCAGCTTCATTTTTTCGGGGATTATATTTTTGATGAAAACGCTGCAATGCTGACCCTCTTCAATACCCTCTGTTAATTCGGCAAGACCTGCAAGGTTTGGTGTCAGCTCCACAAAAATGCCGTAAGTTTCGATACTTCGCACAATTCCCGGCACAGTTTCGCCCACGGCAAAGAGTGATGCATTTTCCTCCCAGGTGCCGAGAAGTTCTTTCATTGTGAGAGTGAGTCTGCCCGAGTCGTCACGGCTTCTGATGATTGTTCTTATGTCTTTTCCCACGGTGAGTCTTGCAGAGGGGTGGGGAATTCTTGAAACGGAGATGCCGTCTATGGGCAGAAGTGCACTTATGCCGCAACCGATATCGCAGAATGCACCGAAAGGCTCCAGATGTGTGACAACAGCATTGATTACGTCACCGCAAAGAAGTTTGTCTAAGTATTTTTCTTTGCATTCTTCCTGAGCGACTCTTCGGCTCAGAATTGCAAAGGGTGTGCCGGATGGCCCTGTTTCAATTTCCATCACTTTGAAACAGACTGTCTTGTTGACTTTTGAAATAATGGCAATGTCCCTTACAAGCCCCTCTCTTATACCCATTGCACATTCGTCTCTCGGGATAATTCCTCTCATACTTCCGAGATTGACGTGAAGATTATGTTCATTGTCGCACAGAAGTGCTCTTGACTCAAGAATTGTTCCTTGTAACATTGCTTCGTGCAGTGCTGATTCGGAATAAACTGCGTCTGACGATTTTCTGTTGTATATTGTTCTGCCCTCAGGCTTATATTCAGTCATACTGAACCGTCCTTTCAGATGATTTTTTTGTCACCTTAAATAAATATGATTTTTTGAAATTTTTAGAATAAAAAATGTTTGATATTGTGAAAAAATATGTTATCATATAATGTGAATATTTATGTTGATATCCGGAGGCACAATATGGATATAAATGTCGGTGACAGAGTAGAAATGAAAAAACCGCATCCCTGCGGAGGTAAAGAATTTGAAATTCTCAGAATCGGAATGGATTTTAAGATAAAATGTTGCGGTTGCGGACGTGAAGTTATGGTGCCCAGAGCCAAAGCAGAAAAAAATATAAAGAACATTCTTTAAGGAACAGCAGTTATGAAAAAACCTGAAATACTTGCACCCGTAGGCGGAAAAGAACAGCTTGAAGCTGCTGTCCGTTCGGGAGCAGATGCCGTTTATCTCGGCACAAAAAATTTCAACGCAAGAAACAGTGCAGAAAATTTTGATGAATCATCGCTCTCTGAGGCGGTGAAATATTGTCACGCAAGAAATGTAAAAGTGTATGTGACAATGAACACTCTTATTACCGATAAAGAAACCGATGAAGTTGTAAATGAAATAAAAATGATTGCCGCCTCAGGTGCAGATGCTGTTATTATTCAGGATCTGGGTGTTGCCGCATTATGGAAGAAATATTGCCCCTCAATGCCTCTTCACGCATCAACACAGATGACAATTCACAATGTTGCAGGTGCTGTTCAGGCTGAAGAACTCGGTTTCAAGCGTCTTGTTCTTGCCCGTGAGCTGTCACTTGAAGAAATAAGAAAAATCGCAGAGGGTACAAAGGCTGAAATTGAAGTCTTTGTTCACGGTGCACTCTGTATGAGTGTTTCGGGCACTTGTCTGCTGTCATCAATGATCGGCTCAAGAAGCGGAAACAGAGGCAGATGTGCTCAGCCTTGCCGTCTTGATTTCAAATGTGGCGGAAGAGAATATGCTCTTTCGCTGAAAGACCTGTCACTTGTTGACAAAGTCAATGAACTTGCCGATGCGGGTGTTTCTTCACTTAAAATAGAGGGCAGAATGAAACGTGCCGAGTATGTTGCTTCGGCTGTTACTGCGGTGAGAAAATCACTTGCAGGAGAGAAGTATGACGAAGAATCTCTCAGAGCCGTTTTCTCAAGAAGCGGTTTTACAAAGGGATATTTCCTCGGTCAGCGCAACCTTGAAATGTTCGGCTACCGCAGAAAAGAAGATGTTACCGCTGCTGCAGGAGTGCTTAAAAACCTTGCACAGCTTTATAAAGATGAAATAAGAAAAATACCTGTTGATATTAAATTTTTCGCAGATGCAGACGGCATATCGCTCACCGTTTCTGACGGTGTAAATACTGTTTCTGTGTACGGAGAAAAGCCTCAGACTGCTCAGACAAAGCCTCTTGACGGTGAATTTGCCGAAAAATGTTTTTCTAAACTTGGCGGCACAATCTTTTTTGTGAATTCTTTTGAGTCTGAAATAGGAGAAAATCTTTCTGTTTCCGCTTCTGTGATGAATTCTATGAGAAGAGAGGCAACAGACAAACTGTATGAGCTCAGAGCTGTTGCAATTCCCTATGAAATCACAGAGCCTGAAGCTTCATCAAGAGTCAGCTCTGCAGGTTACTCTTCAAAAACGGTCAGAGTGCGTTTTGAAAAATTCCCTCAGAGTTTTGATGATGAAAAGATTGAAAAAATCATTCTCCCCGTCAGCGAAATTCTCAGAAATCCCGAATGTGTTACTCTTTACGGCAGAAAGCTTGTCTGCGAATTGCCGTTTCTTGTGTTTGCGGAAAATGAAGAAACTTTCCTCAGTGTGCTCGGCAAGGTGAAATCTCTCGGTGTCAGAAATGTGCTTGCAGATAATATAGGCACTCTGGCAATGGCAAGAAATCTCGGTTTTAATGTGCACGGCGGTCACGGACTCAATGTGCTCAATTCCGTTGCCTTTGCGGAGTATGAAAAACTCGGAGCCTCGGATATAACTCTTTCACCCGAAATTTCAATGGCTTCTGTAGGCAGAATAACAAGCAGAGTCAGAAAAGGTATTCTCGGTTACGGCTTTTTACCGCTTATGCGATTCAGAGCCTGCCCTGCTCAGGGTAAAAACGGTTGCGGTGACTGCAAAGGTCTTACCGTTATTACCGACAGAAGAGGTACAGACTTCTATAATATATGCTCGGCAAAGAAATATTCTTCTCTTCTCAACAGCGTACCTCTTTACATAGGCGACAAACCTTATGACGGTGCAGACTTTGTGACTTTGTATTTTACTTTTGAGAAGAAAGAAACCTGCCTTAGAATTTTTGAATGTTTTATAAATAAAAAATCACCCGAAATGAGAAAAACGGGCGGTCTTTACTATCGTGAGCTGTTATGATGCATTACTATTCACTTAACGAATATTGCCGCAACGAATTCGGCCATAAATTATATAAACTTTCTCTTGACGGCGGAATGACCTGCCCCAACAGAGACGGAAAAATCGGCACGGGCGGTTGTATTTTCTGCTCCGACGAAGGGTCGGGGGAGTTTGCCGCAAAGAAGTGCAATGATATTTCTTCGCAGATTGAAAATGCAAAACTTCGTGTTGCTCACAAGAATAAGGGCGGAAAATATATTGCATATTTTCAGAGCTACACAAACACTTATGCTCCCACAGAGTATCTCAGAGAAATTTTTACCGAGGCGATAAATCACCCCGATATTGAGGTTTTGTCTGTTGCAACGAGACCGGATTGTGTGGGTGATGAGGTTGTAGAGCTTCTTTCGGAGCTTAACAGAATCAAACCCGTGTGGATTGAGCTGGGATTTCAGACAGCAGATGAAAAATCGGCTGAATATATAGGCAGAGGTTATACCAATGATGTTTTTGAATCTGCCGTGAGAAGACTTTCCGCTGTGAATATAAAAGTTGTTGCTCACATAATTCTCGGTCTGCCGGGTGAAAATTTTCAGACAATGGCAGACAGCGTCAGATTTGTGTGTGACTGCGGAATATGGGGCATAAAACTCCATCTTCTGCATATTCTCAAAGGAGCACGTCTTGAAAAGGAATATGAAAAAGGTGCTTTTGAGTGTTTCGGTGAGAAAGAATATCTTGAAACCGTTTGCGAATTGCTGAAAATCATTCCCCCTGATGTTGTTATTCACAGACTCACGGGTGACGGTGACAAGAGAAAACTTATTGCTCCCTTGTGGAGTGCAAATAAAAAAGAAGTGCTTTCATCACTTGCAAAAATGCTTGATGAAAAACAGATAAAACAAGGCTCTGAGTCTTGATATAATGTGTAAGAATTATTTACGGAGATGATGATATGACAAGTCAGGATTTCAGAAAGCTCTCAGCTTTGCTTGAAAATATAAAAACAGGTGACAGAGAGTCTTTTTCTTCCGTTTATAAGATGTATGAAAAAAAGGCATATTTCCTTTTGTGCAAACTTGTAAACAGTAAATCTGAGGCTGCAAAACTTACAATTGAACTTTTCGATTATGTATATCTGCAGATTTCAAATTTCCCTGACCCCATTGATTTTGAAAAATGGCTTTATATAACGCTTTTTTCAAGAGCAAAAAGACATATGGCTCAGAATAGTCCTGATAAGGCAGAAGATTTTGCGGATGCTGAATCACCTGAAGCAGAGGAGATTGAAGCTCTTCTTGCTCAGGATTCTGAAGAAATGCTCTCTTACCCCGAAGGAATCAATATTTCTGTTGATATGATGAAAACAGCAGATTCCGTGCTCAGTGAATTGCCTTTCAGACTCCGCTTTGCCGTGTTGGGATATTATTTCTGCGGTTTTGAAATTGCAGATATCTCCGCACTTGAACAGATATCTGTTGCTGCAGTAAAACACAGACTCTACAAAGCAAGAATCAGAATGAAAACAGAAGAGCACAAGTTTACCGAGCTCGGTTATGATTGTGTGGGACTTGTTGTTTTTCTTCCCGATATCTTTTCAACCATGGCTCAGAATATTGTTATGGCAGCCGATGTTGCGGCAGGTGTGACCGGGAGAACGGGAATTGTCTGCACAAGCGCAGATCCCTTTGCCGCAAGAAACAGAAACGTCGGTTTTCAGCCTGCAAATAATGTGGTGACAACTGTTTCAAAGCCCTCAAAGTATGCGGTGGCACCGCCTCCCGTTCTGAAAAAGAACGAGAGTATGTCACCTGCTGTGCGTATTGTTATGGCAGTTGTTGCAATTCTTGTGATTATCAGTGCAACTGTTGCGGTTGTTCTGATTGTTCAGGGGTCAAAGAATGCAGTACCGCAAGGTTCTGTGGATAATGCTCCCGATACGGAACAGCATACTGCCATTGAAATCACAACAAAGGAAACAACATCAGCTTCAACAACGATTCCCGAAACAACTACTGCAGAAGAAACAACCACAGAAGCTGAAACCACAACAGAAGAAACAACAACTGCAGAAGAAACCACAACAGAAGAAACAACTACTCAGGAACCTGACGGTGAAACAACAACTTCTGATGTGATAGAAGAAGATGAACCCGGTTTTAATATCAGCGTGGGGTGAGTATAATGTCATTGATGAAACTTAAAAGCGGTACAGATGTAAGAGGTACTGCAATCGGTGAAAAAACAGACCTTACAAATGAAACTATAAGAAAAATAACAGCAGGCTTTGTTGAAACCGTTAAGGAAAAGAAAGGGATTGAACCCGAAAAAATGACTGTGGCTGTAGGTCACGATTCAAGACTTTCTGCAGAAAGAATCAGAAACAATGTTGTTGCAGTGCTTTCTCATTACGGTGTAAAAGTGCTCGACTGCGGACTTGCATCAACTCCTGCTATGTTTATGACAACTGTGGAGCTTGGCTGTACCGCTTCCGTGCAGATTACCGCAAGTCATCATCCGTCTGACAAAAACGGACTCAAATTCTTCACCGCAAATGGTGGTTTTGAGTCTGAAGATATTGTGAAAGTCCTTGAAATTGCAGAAAATACAGATGTTTCAGCCATCGGTGACGATGACAACAGTACATTCTGCGATTTTATGAAAACTTATGCGGATATCCTTTGCAGAATGATTTGCGAAGGTGTCAACGCAGAAAATTATAACAGACCTCTTGAGGGATTCCGTATTGTTACCGATGCAGGTAACGGTGTCGGAGGTTTCTATGCAACAGATGTGCTCGAAAAACTCGGTGCTGACATAAACGGAAGCCGATTCCTTGAGCCTGACGGAAATTTTCCCAATCACGCACCCAATCCCGAAAATAAAGAGGCAATGAAGTCAATTTCTGATGCTGTTATTACTTCGGGTGCTGATTTCGGTGTTATTTTTGATACAGACGTAGACAGAGCTGCCTGCGTTGATGAAAACGGAAATGAAATCAACAGAAATTCTCTTGTTGCGCTGGCATCTGTTATTGCACTCGAAAACAATGAGGGCGGAACAATTGTTACAGACTCCGTTACAAGTGACGGACTTAAGGTTTTTATTGAGAAAAATCTCGGCGGTAAGCATCACCGATTCAGAAGAGGCTATAAAAACGTTATCAACGAGGCAATCAGACTCAATAACGAGGGTGTGAATTGTCCTCTTGCCATTGAAACTTCAGGTCACGCGGCTCTCAGAGAAAATTATTTCCTTGACGATGGTGCATACCTTATAACAAAAATCATCATTCTTCTTGCAAAACTCAGAAAAGAGGGCAGAAAAATCGGTGATATGATAAGCGATATGAAACAGCCTGCAGAGGAAAAAGAACTTCGTTTTGCAATTCTCTGTGAAGATTTCAGAGACTACGGCAATAAGGTCATTTCCGCTCTTGAAAAATATGCATCAGACCGTGAAGGCTGGACTATTGCTGATGATAACCGTGAGGGAATCAGGATTTCACTTGATAAAAATCACGGTAACGGCTGGATGCTTTTAAGACTCAGTGTGCACGACCCTATTCTTCCTTTTAATGCGGAAAGTGATTCTGAGGGCGGAGTGAAGATGATTCTTGACGAGTTTTACGGCTTTATAAAAGATTTTGATTTGCTTGATATTTCAGCTTTTGAAAAGTAGGATGTGATTGTATGATAGGGTTTATTCCGAAAATCATCTCTTTGCTCATAGCAATGCTTACGGTGCTTATATCAATATTTAATCTTCCTGCCGAAAAGAATGTGAAGAATGTGATTCTGCTTATCGGTGACGGTATGGGTGAAATGCATCTGGATATGACAGAAGAATTGCGTGATGTTTCTCTTGCAATAAACACAATGCCGCAGAAAGGGTATTCTATGACCTATTCTGCAAACAAAGCTGTGACGGACAGCGCAGCGGGCGGCACTGCTCTTGCCTGCGGTGTAAAAACTTCCAACGGTACAATCGGTATGTATTGGGGGAAAGATACGTCTCACAACGTTGCAGCGGGAAATTATCCTCGCAATATAACCGAGGTATGCAGAGATAACGGAATGAAAACAGGTGTTGTCTCTTCCGATAAGCTTTCAGGTGCAACTCCTGCTGCATTTACGGCACATACCGAAAGCAGGGATAATGATGAAGATATAACTCTTCAGCAACTTGAAACAGGTTTTGATATAATGTGGGGGAAAACTTCCAAAACGCTTATACCCGAGCAGGTGACAGAAGCAGGATACACATATGTCAGCACGCTTGATGAGATGAATGCTCTTACAGCAGATGAAAAAAGCTATGCAATGTTTACATCAAGTCTTTATCACACATACAATAAAAACAGTTATACGCCCACTTTGTCTCAGATGACATCAAAGGCAATTGAGCTTCTTGATACAGATAACAAAAACGGATTTTTCCTGATGGTTGAAGGCGCTCATATAGATAAAAAAGCCCATAATCAGGATGAAAAAGGTTCCGCAGAAGCTCTTGAAGAATTCGACAATGCTGTTGAGCTTGCTCTTGAATTTGCGGTAAGGGACAGACACACTCTTGTTGTTGTGACTGCTGACCACGAATGCGGTGGTGTTATTCTGAACGATGATGGTGTTTATGAAATGACAACAGACGGTCATACAGGTGTCAATGTGCCTGTCAGAGCTTACGGACCGTATGAATTTGTTGCAGACGGTGAAATTATTGAAAATATAATGGTGCCTGTAAGAATTGCAGATGCTCTTGAACTTCCCGAAGGGTGTATTCCGTTTGAAGTTGAGAGTTTTCCGCCTGTGAAAGAGGAAAGTTCTGTTTTTGCGGAATCTGAAAATGCGATTCAGACAGAATAATCATTTTTATTGTCAGAAATTAAAGCTTTATGCTTGATTTGTAAAACAAAAAGTGTTATTATGTATTATACGAAATAAGTTTTCGGAGGTAATTTTTATGTATGCTATGTTAGGTCAGCTTCTTCAGCCTATAGTGTCTGTAATTATGACATTCGTTATGTCACTTGCAACATTATTTGGTACAACAGGTGTTATCACAACAAGAGAACCTGCAGAATTTGACAATGTTAAAAATGTTATTTACCTTATCGGCGACGGTATGGGTCCTCTCCATCTTGAAAAGACAAAGCAGGAACGTTCAGTTTCTCTTGTTATGGATACATTTGAAATTGAAGGCAGATCAAGAACTCGTTCACTTTCAGCTGCAGTTACAGACAGTGCAGCAGGCGGTACAGCTCTTGCTTGCGGTACAAGAACTTTCAACGGTGCTCTCGGTGTTTATATGTATGATCCCCTCGGCACAGTTACTCAGCCCAAGAGCCTTACAGAACTCTGTGCTGAAAACGGTATGAAGACAGGTGTTATCACAACAGACAATACTTCAGGTGCAACTCCCTCGTCTTTCACCGTTCATACAGACAGCAGAAATAATACAGAAGATATTGATACTCAGCAGATGGCTTCAGATTTTGACCTCATCTGGGGTGTAACATCAAAATATGTTTCAAAAGAAGGCTGCGAAGCAAACGGTTTCACTTTTGTAAAGACATATTCAGAAATGATGGCTCTTGAAGAAGGCAGCCGCAGCTTTGCTCAGTTTGACCACAAATTATGGGGTCTTGAGCAGGCAAATGACGAAACTCCCACTCTTTCTCAGATGACAGCAAAGGCTATTGACCTTCTTGACGATACAGACGAAGGTTTCTTCCTTATGGTTGAGGGTGCTCACATCGACAAGCATTCACACGATAATAATTCTGAATCAATGACAGAATCACTCGTTGAGTTTGATAATGCAATTGCTTACGCTCTCGAGTATGCAAAGAACGACGGTGAAACTCTCGTTATCGTTACTGCAGACCACGAAACAGGCGGCATCGTTCTCAATGACGACGGCACATATTCATACACTCAGGGTGGTCACAGTGCTGCAAACGTTCCCGTACTTGTTTACGGTTCAGAGAACTTTATTGAAAACGGTGAAGTTATTGATAACATCGATATCCCCGTAAGAATTGCTTACTCTCTCGGCTTCACAGCAGAACAGTTCCCTGTTGCAATTGCCGGCAAATTTTCATAATCAGTAAATAAACTTTAAGTTTTATCAATAAAATTCAGGAGGTGCGGTAATGAGCTCAGGAAGTAAAAAAATTATATTGGGAAGCCTTTCTTCCCTTGTTATTGTTCTTGCTGCTGCGGTTGCAATCTGGCTTATTGCCGGCGATCCGCAGAATCTGCCCATAGGCAACAACGGCGGAATTCAGGAAGTTACCTATTCAAGTCCCCTTACAAGCAATGTGTTTTCAACATCACCCGAGGTTGAGGCTACAACTCCCTCCACAACGGAAAAGCCGAAGTCTGAAGCAGAAATTTATGTTGAACAATTTCTTTCAGAAGCAAGTACATACAATCAGAATGTTGAAATCACAACAAAACCTCAGCAGGACAGACCTTTCTTCCATGTTGTAACATCAGGTACTGTTACTGATGACAATTCTCTTGCAGGTCTTGAAGGTCCCGCAAAAACAGTAGGTGAGGTTATTCTTGCCGCAGGCTTCAGATATGACAAGGAGCAGGGAATTTTCTATTCTGAAACAGATTCATGGCAGAGAAATTTCGGTTTTACTCCGCTTTACGATGCAGGTGCTGCATTCACCGGTATGTATTACGATACAATGCGTCTTAAGTTCCATTATGACGGTCTTGACTGGATGTTCCAGATATGGAAAGGCAGATACGGTATCACAACCGGTGGTGAAATGGGTATTTACTACAAACAGCCCCAGCACGATGAAATTTTCTATGCCTGCGCAAAAGACCATCAGAGAGTCACAATGTCATATGCCCTTTACAGAGGCGATGAACTCTTTATCACAAGAGGTCCCGAACCTCATTGGTGGCTCACAGGCTTCAGGCTCTTTGAGCTTGCTGCTCCTCAGGAGCTTACAATGCACGCAACATTCTTTATGGATGAAAAGGGAATGGCAGACGCACTTGAAGGTGCACTTCAGGAGCTTGGCTTTGTTGAAGGCGTCAACTATCAGCGTCTCGGTCTTACAATGACAATTATCTGGAGATAAAATTAAAATCTAAGGACATCGGTTTTATTCCGATGTCTTTTTTTGCATAAAAATATTGACACTTTCTGCAAAAATGCTTAAAATGAAATTATAAAGTTTCAGGAGGTACAATATGAAAAAAATCATCAGTATTTTATTATCCGTTTCACTTCTTCTTACTGTATGTTTTGTGCCTGTTTATGCAGAAGAAACTCCTGCCGCAACAGACTATGAACTCGACGGCAGTTATCCTTATGTTTTTGTTCACGGTATGGGCGGCTGGGGCCCCGGTTATGACGAAATGCCTTATTGGGGCGGCTGGGCAGAGTCTGAAGGTGACGTTATTGAGATGTTCAACAGCAACGGAATCGAAGCTTATGCTGCTTCTGTAGGTCCTTTTAACAGTGCGTGGGACAGAGCTTGTGAGCTTTATGCTCAGCTTGCAGGTACTGTTGTTGACTACGGTGAAGCTCATTCAAAAGAACACAATCACGACCGTTACGGTACAGATTTCTCTTCAAAACCTCTTATGGGTGAACCCTGGGATTTTGAAAGCCCCATCAATATGGTAGGTCACAGCTTCGGTGGCCCCACTGTAAGACTTTTTGCATCACTTATCGCTTACGGTGATGAAACTGAACTTGCCGCAACGGGTGAAGACACATCTCCTCTCTTTGCAGGCGGTCACGAAAAATGCATCAATGCCCTTATCACATTCTCAGGTGTACATAACGGCTCTCCCATTGCAAATCTCATTTATGACAATGAAATGATTATGACAATGATTGCTTTCGGTGCAAATCTTCTCGGTGTGCTTTTCGGCAAGAGTGTTATGATGTATGAAAACGTTCAGCTCGGTCACTTCGGCATCACAGCAAGGGATGATCAGGAAAAAGCAACTTTCAGCACAGAACGAATCAATAACTTCGCTCACACAAAAGACATCTGCGGTTATGATATGACTCTCAGAGGTGCTCAGGAGCTTAATGCAAAAATCAAGCTTTCTCCCTACACATATTACTACTCATATTCAACAAATGCAGTTAACGAAACTGCTGTGGGCACATATGTACCCATCAGTTCAACATTTTCTCTTTTCTATATGACATCACTTTATATCGGTGCTCTTGAGGGCAAGACTATTGATGGTGTTTATATGGATGAAAACTGGGCAATCAACGACGGTATCGTGCCTCTTGCAAGTGCTCTTTATCCGTCTGACTGTGCAGATACGGCAAAGAATTACGAAGAATCTGTAAGTCAGGGTGAAGAAATCGAAACCGGCAGATGGTATTATATGACACCGTCAACAGGTTTTGACCACTTCGACTACTGCGGCACAATCGATTACCCCACAAGCTTTGAAGATTTCTATTTCTCACTTGTGGAAACAGTTAATAAGACAAACAAATAAAATCAAAAAAAGAGGAGGTTCTGAACCTCCTCTTTATTTATGTAACTTTCAGTAATGTTATTTTTCCGTTTGCATCAACATTGTATGTGTAGATGTATTTTGAAACAACTTCATCTGTATCGGAATTTGTGTATTCAAAAGTTATGTTCACGGTACCTTCACCGATTTCTCTGAATGTGTATTTCTGTGTACCTCCGCCGGAAGAAAGTATTGCGGAAGAATCGGGAACGAAATATTTGCCCGATAAAATCAGCACATCGGTTCTGTCGCAGGAATACTCCCAGACATAGCCCGAAGACGGGTCTGCATAAAGCTCAACATCAACCGTTTCCGCACCGAAACCAAACAGGTTTATCAGCGCAGGGAAAAAAGCAAGAATCATTTTAAGTAAATTCAGAATTGCAGCCACGGTTTACCCCTCTTTCAGTTGATTGTGATATAAGTATAACAATTGATTCACAGTTTGTCAATTTTTTATACTTAAAAAATTAAAAAATCTGTAACTATTATGAAGTATTTATGTAATAATTAAAGGAAAATTTGTTTTTTGCTTTACTTTAGGAAAGCGGTGTATTATAATATATAGTGTATACCTGCCAGGAGGAAGATCAGATGAACCAAAAGAAAACAGATTCTGTCAAAAGAATAATTTCGCTGATGCTCAGCGTCATAATGCTTTTTGCCGTTATGACAACTCAGGCATCGGCTGAGGATAAAGTAAATGAAGAAATGACTTTTGCTGTTGTTTCGGGAATATCTTATGTTTCCGAGGAAAACAGAGGTCTTTATAATGATGCTTTCCTGCTTGACGCAAAGTCAAACGGCTATCAGTATGAACAGATTGATTCAATCCTTGCAAGTGCATTTGATTCACTTAAAACAAGAGTTGAAAAAGATAATCTCAAATACATCATTATTAACGGTCCTCTCACTTACAGCGGTGAATACAGCAACCACGCTGCAGTTGCAGAGATGCTTAAAAAGCTTGAGGCAGACACAGGTGTAAATGTTCTTGTAAACTTTGCCGCAACAGATGTAAACAGCGCATCAGCTTCATCTTTTGCAACGGGAAAGAGAATTTATGTTACTCCTGCAACACCCACTCAGATAAAAACTCTTTACGCAGACCTTGGTTTTGACCTTGCAGACAGCGTTTATAATAAATATGACCAGAGTACAGCAGGACTTTCCTATGCGGTGAATCTTGACGGCGGTTACAGACTTATTTTTATTGACGCTTCTCATTATGAGTATGTAAACGGTTACACAAGCGTAACGGGAGAGATTTCATCAAACCTTGAAAAATGGATAAAGAGCGAATGCACTTATGCTCAGTTTGCAGGATACACACCCATTACAGTGTGTGCATGGAGCATTGCAGGAGGCAGTGTTCTCGGCAACAGCGGATATCTCACAAACGCAGATGCTTTTGCAAACACTCTTGCAGATTCAGGTATTCATTATATCTTCACTTCAGGCGGAAACAAGAATGACATTTCTGCAGTTGTTTCAGACAACGGCAATGTGATTTATGATGTTCAGAGTGCATCAATAGTTTCTTTCCCCAACACATACAGAGTCTGCACATTCAACGGTGAAAAGGCATCTTTTGAAATGGTTGATGCTGATGAAACAATGAGCATTGTTTCACGAAGCGGCAAGGAATATGCAAGACCTTACAGAGAAACATCTTCTCTTAAAATTCAGTATGCTGATTATGATATTGCAAAATATTTTTCAGATATCGTGAAGAATTATATTTCAAGCATTCTTATTCCCGGTGTCAAGACAAACGGTACTCTTGAAGGTTTTGTTCAGAGTCAGTACGGTATTTCACTCACAGATTATATCAATGATATTATCGGCGGCGGTCTTAACATATTGAATACAATCATTATTTTTGATGCCACCAACATTATGAATATGCTTGAAGATGTTTTCCAGCAGGCACAGTCTTCTTTCCTTCAGGATGAAAACAAGCTTGCAGATCTCTGCTACACAAGATTCAAGACAATTTTTGATGCAGAAATTTCACCTGAAGCATGCACGGCATTTATGGATACTTACGGTTTCGGCAGTGCTGAACACGGCGGTACCGTTGCAGACCTCTTCCTCTCACTTGTTGTTTATTCAAAGTGCGGCAATGAAGATTCAGCAACAGACAGTTTTATAAACGATGTTGCAGATAATTTCAGATCAGGTGATCTGTTTGAATTCTTTGCTGATATGACGGGCGAAGTTATCATCAGAGATCTTCTCTTCAATGATATTCTTTCTCAGATAGAAATGAAGCCTCAGTACCTTATATTCCTTGATGATACACAGGATTCACTCGGTTATTATCTCCAGATAGCTTTCAATGCTTATATTGCGTTTCACGGTGAAAGTTCAAGCATCACCGGTGCTGTGAAGAGTATTCTCAAGGACGGTTTCTTTGACGAATACGGCAAGACAATTGATGATGTTGTTGCCACACTTATTGATGAATATTACACAGAAGATGATTGTGAACTCATGGGCGGACAGATTGCAGACATTCTTGAATCATATTTTGCAGATGAAAACCCTGTTGTAAAAGGTGACTATGACATCGAGTATGACGGTAATAAAAGTGCAGTTTCATTTGCAACAAAAGAGAATTTCAGAATGCCTACAATGATTACAATCACTCTCGGTAATGATTCGACATCAGAGGCTTATGTGACCTGGTATACAAAATCAACCGTTACCGGCACAGATATTGAAATTTACAACGATAAAAACAGCACATTCTACGGCAAACATTTCATCGGTGTTGACGGAGTAAAAACTGTTATCGCCACAAGAAATACAGACAGAAGCTCTGTAGCTCTTGACCTTGGTTTTGTCAAATTAGGTGAGCAGACAGAATCTTACAAACAGCACATTATGAAGATTACAGGTCTTGAAGCAGGCTGTACATACTTCTTCAGAGTAGGTGACAGCACAAAGGGTTGGTGGAGTGATACTCTTTCAGTCACAACTGCAGAAGACAGTGAAAACGTAACATTTATGCATGTTTCAGATACAACAGGCAATACAATGGCTGATTTTGAACTCTTCGGAAATATTCTCGGTTGTGCTGAGTATCTTTATCCCGACAATGATTTTGTTCTTCACACAGGTAATTATGTTGAGAACAATGAGGATATAAAACAGTGGCAGAGAATGCTCGACGGAATTTCAGACAAGATTCTCGAGTCTTACATTGTTCCCGTTGCCGGCAGTAACGATACTGTTGAGTCAATTTCTCAGAATTTTGCTGTTGGTGCACTTCTGAGTGAAGTGGAAAGAACGGGTGTGTATTATTCGTTTGATTATAACTTCATTCATGTTGCAGTGCTTGACTCAAATTGCGTGAATGCGGATGGCACACTCAAGGAAGAACAGGTTGAATGGTTTAAGAAGGATATGGGCTCAACAACTGCAAGATGGAAGTTCGTTGCAATTCACGATCCCGTTTACACAAACAGTTCTTTTTCTCATTCAGATAATTATGAAGCTTATATGAATCAGGTCACAGACCTTATGGAGCAGTATGATGTTGATGTGCTTTTCAGCGGCAGCGAAGGTGTATACTACAGAACTGACAGTATGAAAAACAACGAAGTGACCGATTCTCCCAAGGTTGCATTTCCTCATCAGCTCAATTCAGGCACTTATTATAAGACAATTGCAGCTCCTCAGGGTACTGTTTATTCATCAGTAGGTTCATCAGGTTCACTTGCTGATGAAAAACATCAGATTTACAACACAAACGGCATTTTCCCCTCATCAGGTCAGAATGTGAATCCTGACGACCCGATGTTTACTGCTGTTGAAATTCTTGGTGACACACTTTATCTTACAACTTATACCGTAAATGGCAACAGAGCAACAAAAGTTGACAGCGTTTCAATCAAGAAGACTGCAACTGATATGGGTGACGTTGACTTTGACGGAAAAGTTACTGCGATTGACGCAAGACTCATTCTCAGAAGCTCAGCTCTGCTTCAGATTCTTACAAAGGCTCAGCTTGCTGTTGCGGATCTTGACGGTGACGGCAAAGTTACTGCAATGGATGCCCGTAAAGCTCTGCGAATTGCCGCAGGTCTTGAATGAATTTATTGTTGACAAATCGGTCAACTGTAAATATAATATAATTACTAAAATTTGCAAAATGAAAGGTGATTAAAATGAAGAAAGCCTTTATAAAAGTTCTTTCTGTTGTTCTTTGCGTAATGCTTGTATCAGGCATTGCAGCACCTGCAGCTTATGCGGCTTATGACCCTTCAGTTTCAGTAAACGAAGAAGTCAGCGGCTTCAATAAGTTCCTCTATAATACTCTTGACGTTGTTATTGACAAGGTTCTCAGAGTTATCAACAGCTTTATTCCCAATCCTCCCTCATGGGTTGACAAGGCTGACTATGTTTCAGAAGGTATGATGACAGGAACAGAAGAGTTCCTTGCAGAACCTGCTGAAGGTGCAGTTTGGTCAATGGGTTATGCAAACGCATCAATCCTCACAGGCAATGAAATGGACGGCAAACACTTTGTAGGCGGCCAGCTTTCAGTTGAAGATAAGACTGTTTCAGAAATTTATGACGACCTTCTTGTAAGAACTGTTGTTATGAGCGACAATTCAGGCAGAGGCAACGTTGCTTTTGTTGTTGTTGATGCTTACGGTCTTTCAAGCACAGTTGTAAGAGATATCCGTGCAGCTATGGCAGATTTCTGCGCAGCTAACGATATCGTAAGCCTTAATGTTTCTGTTCTTCATCAGCACAGTGCTGTTGATACACTCGGTATGAACGGCAGCATTCTCAAGGCTCTCGGCAACGCAGGCAAGGCTGATCCCGTTAACGGCATCAATGATGAATATATGGCAAACCTCTATGCTAAGATTGAAGAAACACTCACAACAGCTGTTGATTCAATGTCAGAGGGTACTCTCTATCACGGCAGTGCAGATTTCTCAGAATTCGTAACAGACAAGCGTGATCCTCAGGTTCTTGATGCTGAGTTTGACCGTTTCCGTTTTGTTCCCGCTGACGGCAGCAGAGAACTCTGGTTCACAACAAGTGCTATTCATTGCGTAGGTGCAGGCGCAGGCCCCACAGAGGTTACAGGCGACTATCCCTACTATATGGAACAGTACATCAACGAAACATACGATGCAGACTTCATTATGGTTCTCGGTGCAGAACTCGGTACAGGTCAGGATAAGGATACTCTCGGTCTTCCCGAAGATGCAACAACAGTTGAATCACTTGATGCATTCGGTAAAGCTCTTGCTGACAGATTTGCTTCAATCGACAATGAAACAGAAGTTGCTCCCATCCTCAATATTGCTCACAAAGAAACATTCTACACAATTTCTAACCAGATTCTTGTTTTTGCAGGTAAGATGGGTCTTATCACAAACAGAGTTGTTAAAGACGGCAACAATTATCAGGTAGTTTCTGAAATCGGTTATATGGAACTTGGTACAGAAGATGTTGTTGTTATCGTTCCCGGTGAACTTGCTGCAGAGCTTGTTTATGGTGGTTTCCTCGGTGCTGACAAGTCATGGACAGGCACAGAATGGGAATTCGGTTCAGTTTCTGATATGGTAGGCGATAAGAACATTATCGTATTCGGTATTATGAATGACCAGATTGGTTACATTCTTCCCTCAAACGACTATATGGCACTCCTTGAACCCTCAAACAAGAGCCTTGAACTTGTTGCAACAGGCAACCTCACAGCAGAAGCTATGATCAAGGACTTTGATGAACTCATCAACAGCGTAAAGTAAGATAATAAATTTAAGCACCTTCTTCGGAAGGTGCTTTTTTTTGGCTGATGCACAATTTGCAATGTGCAATTTGTAATTAATTGGTTTGTGCAGACTTAATCGGTATCGTGTAGGGACCGATCCCCTGATCGGTCCGTTCCAAGCTGACATCGGACCTTTGCGGAACGATGCGGGTATCGTTCCCTGCAATTCCATACAAGCTAATTAATTATAAAATATAAATTGTAAATTATATATCAACTAACTCTGCTGTGCTGATTTTTGTTTACAAAAAGAAAAGCCGTGCGTAATGCACGGCTTGAATGTTTATTGAGTTTGTTATTATTCTTCGATTTCCTTTGCTGTTGCCTTTTCGAAGATAGCTGTAACTTCTGCTGAAGGAGCTTTGTCGATAAGTGAAACAATAACTGCAAGAACGAGACATACGATGAAGCCGGGAAGAAGTTCGTAAATACCTGTCTTTTCTGCTGCTGAAAGACCGAGAGCAATCCAAACGATAACTGTTGTGCCTCCGCCGATGATACCTGCGATTGCACCTTTGTATGTAAAGCGCTTCCAGAAGAGTGAGAGGATGATTACGGGTCCGAATGCTGCACCGAAACCTGCCCAAGCGTTTTCAACAAGACCCATAATGCTGCCTGCGTTGGGGTTGATTGCGATGAAGTAAGCAATAACTGCAAGTACGATAACAACGATTCTGCCTACCCAGAGGATTTCTTTTTCTGATGCATTCTTTCTTACAACGGGCTGATAAATATCGCTTGTGAAAGAAGATGAAGCAACAAGAAGCTGTGAGTCTGCTGTACTCATTGCAGCTGCAAGGATAGCTGAAAGAAGAATGCCTGCAACGAAGGCGGGGAAGAGTTCACGAACAAGAACAATGAAGATTGTTTCCTGAGTGCCTTCTGCGATAAGTTCGGGGTGAAGTGCTCTGCCGAGGTATGCAATAACGATTGCTGCACCGAGTGAAAGGATAACCCAGATGATAGCAACAGTTGCTGATTTCTTGATAAGACTTGCCTTTTTGATTGACATAAATCTTACAAGAATGTGAGGCATACCGAAGTAACCGAGGCCCCATGCAAGACCTGAAACGATATCCTGCCAGCTTGATTCAAAGGGGTTTGTAACAAACTCGTTTGCTGTGCCGATGAAACCTTCGTTGATTGCTGCAAAGTTTACATCCTTTGTCATAAGGATAACAACGGGAACAGTCATAATTGCTACGAGCATCATCAGACCCTGGAAGAAGTCTGTCCAGCAAACAGCCTTGAAACCGCCTGTGAATGTGTAAGCGATGATGATTGCTGCGAAAATAAGTGTTGCAACGTTCTGTTCAAGACCGGGGATAACTGTTGCAAAGAGTGTTCCGCCTGCTTTGAAGCTTGATGCAACATAAACTGTGAAGAATACTGCAAAAACAACAGCACAGATGATTCTGAGAATGGGACTCTTGCTTGCGAATCTGTTTGAGAGATATTCGGGAATTGTGATTGCATCGTTTGCTGCTGCAGAAAAGCTTCTGAGTCTTTTTGCAACAAGGAGCCAGTTGAGGATTGTACCTGCTGCAAGACCGATACCGATCCACATTTTGCCGAAACCGAAAGCAAGGATGCTGCCGGGGAAGCCCATAAGGAGCCAGCCTGACATATCTGATGCCTGAGCACTCATTGCTGTAACGTAGGGACCCATGCTTCTGCCGCCGAGGAAGTAATCCTTAGCACCGCCGTTCCCCTTTTTGTCTTTGAAGAAGAAAATGAATCCGATACCAAGCATTAATAATAAGTATAATACAAATGCTAAAACTTCTAAATTCATATTATTTCATTCCTTTCTGAAAAGTGTTTTTTGACGAATACAAACGCAAGTATAACATAATCAAAACAAGAATGCAATACAGAACGGAGTATAGACTAAAGTCTATACTCCGTAAGGTTTAAGCTATAATATTCAAGCAATTTTGCGGTTTTGTAACAAGAATGTATTCTATACTGTTGATAATACGAATAATATACTTTAATTTTTGACTCTTTGCATAAAAAAGGGCATCATTTTTAATGCAGAATCACTGAGAGAATAGTCTCCGTTGCACAGACACCAGTCATAAATCATTGCTCTTTCGCAGAAAGCGTAATATTTTACGATTTCGTTTACAGACATCAGCTTTGTGATTTCATTTTTCTCCTGACCTGCAATTACAATTTTGCGGAGAAGTCTGTAATAGACTCTGTTGTGGTCAAGAAGCTGTTTTTCCGTTTTTGTGATGAGCTGAGTGGAGTAGAGCCTTTTCATCAGCTCAAGGTCAACGGTGTTTTCAACCATTTCAAAGAGTTTGCGGTTGAGAAAGAGAAGAATCTCAATGCTGTTTGTCTCAGGATTGATTTCACTTTCAAGCTCCTCGTATTTTTCGTCAAAAAGATGTGCAAGAGAGCCCAGAAGTGCATCCTTGCTCTCGAAATAGTGATAAAACGAGCCTTTTGAAGTGCCTGACTCAAAAATTATATCTTCAATTGTGGTGTTTTCGTAACCGTTGTCGTAAAAAAGCTTCCAGGCAGCGGAAACAATTCTGCTTTTTGTGTTGCGAGTATTCTTCTTTGGCATAATACCACCTCGGTGAAATTATATTACATTATAATATAAAAGTCAAATTAAAACGGAGGCTCACCTGAGTCTCCGTTTGTGCTGTTAAAATGTGTCGAGCTGAGCTGCGACTCTGAGAATCTTTCTTGCGTCGATTGCGTTGACTTTGCCATCGCCTGTTACATCAAAAACAGCAATTGGCAGATTGTAGTTTTCCGTTTTGTCAAGCTGGGCTGAGATTCTGAGAACGATTCTTGCATCGATTGCATTGACTTTGCCGTCACCGTTTGCATCACCGCGGATGTAAGAAACAACGGGTTCATCGGGAACATCCGGTTCTTCTGGTTCGTCGGGTTCTGTGGGAATTTCAGGTTCAGACGGAGTAGAAGGCTCTGTTTCTTCCAATGTTGCATTGTTGTTTTCTGCATAAGAGGGAGCCATTGAGTCTTTGTCGCCACGGACAGTTATGCCATCTGAAACAGCAATGTTGTTTGCGTCTGACATATCAGACAAATCTGCATTTTCGTTGAATGTGTAGCCGAGACCGATTATGCCGAAAGACTGTGTGTTCTGCAGAACATCGTCTGTGTAAGTGTCGGGTTTTGCATCGCTGTTGAAAGTTACGTCTTTAAGGTTTGCACAGCCGAAAAATGCACCGACACCGACTGTTTGTGTGCTTTCGGGAAGGACATATTTTTCAATGTCTGCTTTTGCGGGCATCTGAATGAGGAATGTTTTGTCCTTGTTGAACAGAACACCGTATTCGTCTGTGCAGTAATTTGCATTGTCTTCGGCAACGGCAATTTCCTTAAGATTAATTGTGCCGAAGAATGCACCTGAGCCGATTTCTGTTACGCCTGAGTTGATGCGGAATGATTCAAGAGAAATACAGTTCATAAATGCATATCTGCCGATGGTTGAGCTTCCTGCAGAATTTCTTAATGAAAATGTGCTGATGCCTGAAGCATTATCTTTGAATGTAATGTTTGTCAGAGAAGTGCAGTTTGTAAATGCGAAGTCTCCGATATTGCCGATATTTCCGCTGATTGTCACCGTTTCAAGTGCAGTGCAATTTTCGAATGCATTATTGCCGAAAGAAGCAGCATTGCCTTTGATTGTGACTGTTTGCAGCGAAGTGCATCCTAAGAATGCGGCATTTCCGATTGAATCAATATCGCCCTCGATTGTGACTTCTTTCAGAGCGAGAGAGCCTGCAAATGCGTAGTCACCGATGTCTGTAGCATTTTCTCCGATAATTACAGCGTCCAGATTGTCGCAACGCATAAATGCCTGATTGCCTATTGATGTTATTGAATCGGGAAGACGGAGAGTGCCTCTGAGTCCTTCACACCAGGCAAATGTGCCGTCATTGATTGTTGTGATTGACTCGGATAAAAAGATTTCTGACAGATTTGTGCATTTGAAGAATAAATAGGCAGGGATGTTGTTTACATTTTTGCCGAAGAATACTATCATACCATCGGGACTGCCTGAGTATGAAAAGATAAATGTAGGAGCCTCAAAATCTTTGACTTTATTTGTTTCCCAGTTGATTGTTTTAAGACCTGTGCATTCGGAAAAAGCATTTTCACCAATGGTTGTGACAGATTCTTCAATAGTTATTACTTTTAACTTTTCACAGCTCATGAAAGCGCATTTTCCTATGTTTTCAAGTGCGCTGAGTGTTGGCAGGTCGCTGAGATTTCTGCAATATGCAAAGGCATATTCTCCTATGTCTGTGACTTTTGCGGGCAGATAGTCTGACGTATAAATGCCTGCGATTCCTGATTCTGAGAATGCAT
This sequence comes from Acutalibacteraceae bacterium, assembly GCA_045639185.1. GTDB lineage: Bacteria > Bacillota > Clostridia > Oscillospirales > Acutalibacteraceae > UBA1081. Next base: position 5,662 of record JAZUCO010000188.1, on the reverse strand, counting down.
AATCACCGATGCGTTTTACGGAATCAGACAGTATTACGTTTTTAAGATAATTGCAATGATATGCAAAATATGCGGGGACTGTTGTTACACTGTCACCGAATGTTATGCTCAGACCTGATTCATTGTTGCCTGAGTCGTAGAAGATGCCGCTTTCATCAGAAAATTCTGTGATTTTGTCTGCATTCCAGTAAACATTTCTTAAACCGACACAGTTTGCAAAAGCTCCTTCACCGATTGAAGTTACAGAAGCGGGAATTGTAACTGTTGTAATGCTGTTACAGCCGAAGAAAGCAATATTTCCGATTGATGTTAAAGAGTCAGGCAATGTGATTTCCGTAAGATTATTGCAACCGAAGAAAGCAGAGTTGCCGATTGATTTGACAGAGTCTGAAATGGTGACAGTTTTAAGATTATTGAAAGTATAGAATAAATATGCGGGGATGTGTGTTACATTGTTGCCGATTACGAGATTTACTTCGTTTGTTGCGGGGGCTGAATCGCTGAATATAAGCGGAGTGTCTGTGAAATCACCTATTTTATCTGTATTCCAGTTGATTTCTGTAAGAGCATCACAATGTGTGAATGCATATTCTCCGATGAATGAAACTGATTCGGGAATTGTTATGCTTTCAAGTGCCGTGCAATAATTGAATGCATTGTTGCCGATTGTTGTGACAGTTGTGGGGAGTGTTATTTCTGTAAGCATTTGGCAGGAGCGGAAGGCGTTGTCGCTGATAACTGTTACATCACCGAGGAAGCTGACAGTTTTAACGGGAGTACCTGAGAAAACATTGCCGGGAATGACCGTTACATTGTTGCCGAATATAACATCAAAGCCGTCACAAGGTTCGGTATATGAAAAAATTGCGTAATAATTTGCGGAGTTATCTGCATTGTTTGTGTTCCAGTAAACTTTTTCAAGTGATGTGCAGTCTCTGAATGCATCCTGACCGACGGATGTTACTGATTCAGGAATGGTTATTCTTGTAAGTCCTTTGCAGGAGTCAAACGCGAAGGAGCCTATCTGCGCAACTGATTCGGGAATTGTGACAGATGTAATGCTGTTGTAATTTGCAAATGCACCGTCACCGATTGCAGTAACGGGGTAGTCGCCGATGTTTTCAGGAATCACAACATCTGTTGCTGATTCATTGCAACCTGTAATTGTGATTTCACTGTTTGCAACGGTATAAGTCAGGTCACCGTAGGTTTCAGCCGATGCACTTATGCAAAGAGCTGTAAGGATGATGATTGAAATTGCCAGAACTGTTAAAACGTTTCGTAAGGTTTTCATTGTAAGTCCCCCGCATAGCATTTTTCTTTATAAAAATTATATTGCATTAAAGCGTAAAAGTCAATCGGAAAGTGGTTTACAAAAAAAACTGCCCTCGGAGAGAGCAGTCTGTTACCGTATTATTTTTTCAGAATTTCAACATTGCCTGCGTTGCCGTTTGTATATTTGCCGCCTTTGTAATAAGGCTCTGAATTGACGATTACTTCGGCACCGTCGGGAATATAGAGTACCGCTTTCATATCCTGCGGAAGAGTGATGTTGATAACATATTTATCTGCGGTTTTTTTATAATCCAGCGTGATGAGTCCTTTTACGCTTGGTACTGTGCAGGTCATATTTCCCGAAAGCGAATACTGAGGATTGATTTCTGTTTTTTCATAACCTGCCTCAAGGGGAGTGATGCCTGCAAAGTGTTTGCTCATAATAACAAGCGGTCCGCCGCTCCAGGCGTGATTCATTGTACCTCTCCAGGATTCCCAGAATTCCCATAGAGTAGAGTAGTCCTCAGTCATCATTCCTTCGTATCTGATTTTTATTCTGGCTGTAGCCTCTTCATATTTGCCCATTTTACAAAGGGCTTCAAGGACATAATATTCCATATAAGGACTTGAATTCTGAGTATTTATGAGAATTTTCGTTATTGCTTCATACTGTGATTCGTCTGCAAGGCCTGATAAAACCGCAAGGGCATTTGCTCTGTCGTCAGGTTTGCTGACTTCTTTGCTTTTATATCCGTTTTCTGTCAGCAGAGATTTGTAACCCGTTTCAATAACAGACTTTCTGTCTGATATAAATGAAGTATCTGCATTTTTGCCGAGAATCTGAGTCATTTCTTCCACAGATGAAAGTGCATAATAATACCATGCATTTTCAATGGCAGTCATATCTGCCTTGCTGCCCCAGTCTGCCCAGTCCCAGGAGCCTTCTCGGTGAACAACAAGGTTGTTTTCTCCGATTTCCCAGAGTCTGAGATAGTCAACAGATGCATCATAGACTTTTTCGAGGAATGCTTTATCGCCCGTATATTCATAATAAGTGAGAAATCCCACAATACCTGCAAGCTGTTGTACGGGAAGTTCAAAATAATCTCCGTTTATGGGCACAACTGTCTGAAGCACATCTGTATCGTCAATGTGAGAAAGCATTGCCTCAACACCTTTCTGATACAGCAGATAGGAATTGCTGTCCATGGAGTACATTGTCATAATCATTTCACTTGTGACATCGCCCCACCACTGAGCTCTTTCTCTGTCAGGACAATCCATAAAGTTATCACGCATTGTGACATAAAGAGTCCTGAGAGATTTCTGCCAGAGTGAATTCATAAATTCATCATCACAACTGAAATTACCGCTGAATTCACTGTCATAGCCCGTTTCACGGTATTTGAGTTCAACAACAGTAACACCACGGGGAATTTTGTAAGTTATATGCTCACCGTTAACCCAGCCGAGAGATTCAAACTCCTGCTCACCCTCTTTTGTCACATAGGTTGTTGAAACCGCACCGATAAGGGTGTTTTCTGTTGTAATGCGGATTTTTTTACCCTCGGGCGCAATGACCTTAAGATAAGTTGTAACCTGTGCATTGTAGGGGATATCCACGGTAATTTTCTGACCGAAAAGCTTTTTTACAGTATAGTTTTCGTAGTCTTTTGAATTTTCATAATCTTTAAGACCGTAATCTTTGAGAAGCGGTATTCCTCTCGGATAAAGACTGCCGTAAACACCCTCTCCGCCTTTGCCGTATTCGGTCGCATTTGCCCAGTCTGCGAAGCTGAAGTCTTTATTCAGCCAATCGAAGTCTTTTCTTGCATCATAGTAAACGCTGTATTCGGGAAGTCTGTAGTTTGGCGGATAAAGAGCGCTGTCAACATATGCGCTGTTTCTTTTTGCTTTCCAGCTTTTGTCTGAAAGAATTGTTATATCATCATTTTCAGCTTCAAAAATGAATCCGCCCTGACCGCTTCCGTTGTAGGAATAGCTTGTTTCATCGTCCCAGTACCAGACAAGTGCACAGATTGAGTTTTCACCTTTTTTAAGATAAGGCGCAATATCTTTGCTGTCGTAATAACCGCTGTTTTCATCGGGACCTCTTTTTACGTTGCCTTCAAAAACAACTGTTTCACCGTTTATGTAAAGCCAGTATTTTGAATCGGCTGAAATATGGGCTATGAGTTCTTCGGGTTGTTTGTCAAGAGTGACTTTTTTGCTCAAGCACATCCAGACGTTGTCTTCATTCAGATTTTCCTCGTCCCATATCCATTGTGCCTTCCAATCTGTTTTCGGTTCTGTGGAAATTACGCTGTATTCAGGAATACTGTCAGGTATGTCATATTTGTTTGTAAACGGAATCATTGATGCTTCCCCCCAGGAAAAAAGCGAAGAAATAAAAGCCGCAGCTATTGCAAAATATGAAATGATTGTTTGTATAACCTGCATAGGAACTCTCCTTTATAAATGCAATTCAATCAGTCTGTTTATTACTGAGCTGATAGAATGCCACGGCAGAGGCGGCGGCAACATTCAGCGAGTCAACACCGTGATACATCGGTATTTTTACTGTGAAATCGCAATCTGCTATGGTTTTGTCAGAAAGACCGTCACCCTCTGTGCCCATAACAACGGCAAGTTTTTCTTCTTTTGCAAGTGCAGGGTCGTTTATGGAGAGAGAATTATCCTTGAGAGCCATTGCAACAGTTCTGAAACCGAGAGATCTGATTTCATCAAGGCTTTCGTCTGTGAGAAATGTCCATTCAATCTGAAAAACGGTGCCCATACTGACTCTTGCGGCACGTCTGTACAAAGGGTCTGAACTGCCGGGGGTAAGAATTACGGCATCCATACCAAGAGCTGCGGCTGAACGGATTATTGCGCCCACATTTGTGGGATTCATAACGTTGTCGAGTATAACGATTCTGCTTTTGTCTTTGCAGAGGTCTTTTACATCGGGCAGAGGTTTACGCTTCATTGCACACAGCATACCTCTTGTGAGATTGAAACCCGTAAGCTGAGTAAGAACATCAGATTCGGCACAGAAAACGGGAATATCGCCTATTCTGTCCAGAATGGGTTTGCCCTCGCCTTCAATATGCTTTTTCTCCATAAGGCAGGAAACAGGTTCATAACCTGCATCAAGTGCTCGTTCAATAACTTTGGGACTTTCTGCTATAAACAAACCTTTTTCGGGATTTCTTCTGTTCAGAAGCTGCCCCTCACTCAGACGAGCGTAAACATCAAGCTCGGGAGCCGAAAAATCTGTAATCTCAATAATTTTGCTCATAATATCACCGTTGTTTGCAATATGAATTCGGTCTGATGATGTGATTATATCATAAAAACATCACACAATTCAATCACAAAAAAACTGCCCTCGGGTGAGAGCAGCTGAAAATATTCAGTTGGGCAATTTGGAATTTGTCTCTCCGTCAAACTGAAATTTATCTTTTGTTTAGTTTTTTGCACCAAGTCCATTTACCACATTTAGGACACTTCAATAATCTTTTTGTTGGCGTTTGCATCAACAAGGTAATCTCTTTGTAGTTAGGAACAAACATATGTTGACATTTCTTACATTCATAATAACCTGTTTCTACCTTGAATTTAAGGGCAACAATGCAAGGAATTATAAATAGTATAACAGACACTATTATTAAAAAACTTTGAAATGGACATTCAGGGATAAGGAGTGATATTAAAGTTATCAGACAAATAAGTGCAATCAGGCTTGTTGTGAAAATCACACAAGCGGAATGCAGTAGTCGCTTATGATATCTTTCCTCGTTTTTTGCCATCTGGAAAATCAGTTCATTTAACTGTTCACTCTTTTGCTCCATATCAATCATTTCCCCATATAATAATTCATTTACCATGATTCCAAGCGTATCACAAAGGTTGAGCATAATATCAACATCGGGCATTGCTTTGCCTGTTTCCCATTTGGATATTGCTCTGTCGGTTATACCCAATTTTTCTGCCAACTGTGCCTGTGTAAGATTTTTCTTTTTTCTGCACTCGGCAATAAACTTTCCTACTTTGATTTGGTCCATAGGCTACCTCCTTTTACTTTAATTGTAGTGCCTTTTAAGGAAAACAACACGAACCAATGGTTGAAAGGGGAGATATCAACCATTGGTAGAGTGAAAATCAACCGTCAAATTCTTGTTTGTCAATCTGATTATATCACACCATTGCCACACAATTCAATCTCAAAAACAAAAACTGCCCTCGGATGAGAGCAGCTCAGAATATTCAGTCAGATAAATTGAAATTTGTTTTATTATATCTTTTGATTACGAATTTCTTCAGAATATGATTTTCTGAAAATCATTTTTAATTGCCTTATGAATGTCAGTTCGCATTTTAATAA
>JAZUCO010000187.1:0-7633 GCA_045639185.1 Acutalibacteraceae bacterium | reverse complement strand
CTCTTGAGAACGGCTGACTGCGTACATCTTCACGAAGAACATTGGTCATAGGATTTACATGAACCATTTCTTCAACGTTTTCTGTGTTGCAGTTTTCAAGAATCTTTTCTTTTTCTTTCATATCAGCAAAGATATTCTGCATAAGAGCTTCTTCGTCTTCTGTAAGTGCTAGCTGATTGAGCTGCTGAGCGTTTGAGAATGTTGAACGCTTTGCGGAAGTTTTGCTGCCGCCTGCAGTTGCTGCCTGACGCTGCGCAAGAGCACTGCCTGAACCGAGAAGATGTACATCTTCAAGCTGCTGATTTGTAACTTCTGAGGGAGCACCGAGAAGAAGGTCCTGAGCATTACCGTTAAGGGGGAATGCAATAACATCAAGAATCTTTTCTTCATCTGTAAGGAGCATAACCATACGGTCAATACCGGGTGCCATACCTGCGTGGGGAGGTGCACCGTACTGGAATGCTGTATAGAGAGCGTTGAATCTCTTCATAAGTTCTGATTCGTCATAACCTGCAATGTCGAAAGCTTTTTTCATGATTTCGATATCGTGGTTACGTACAGCACCTGAAGCAAGTTCAATACCGTTACATACAAGGTCATATTGGTATGCAAGAACTTCTGTGGGATCTTTTGTCATAAGTGCTTCCATACCGCCCTGAGGCATTGAGAATGGGTTATGAGTGAAGATTGTTTCGCCTGTTTCTTCATCATTTTCATACATGGGGAAGTCAACAACGAAGCAGAATTCGAAAGCATCGTCTCTGATGAGGTCAAGCTGTTCTTTCTTTGCAAGCCATGTTCTGATGTGACCTGCTTTCTTTTCTGTATCATTCTTCTTGTCGTCACAGATAAAGAAGAGTGTTTCGCCTTCTTTTACGCCTGTAATAGCTGTGATTTGTGCTTTCTGTTCTTCTGAAAGGAACTTTGCGATAGGACCAGCAAATTCACCCTCTTTGAGAGTGATATAACCGAGACCGCCGAGACCTACTTCAGCAGAAGTTGCAAATTTGAGAGAATCTTCAAAGAACTTCTTTGACTTGCCCTGACAGGGAGCTACAATACCTCTTACGGGTCTGCCTCTGAAAGCAGGGAAGTTGACATTAGCAAAGAAATCTGTAAGGTCAACGATGATAAGGGGGTTACGGAGGTCAGGCTTATCTGAACCGTATGTCATCATAGCATCTGCATATGTGATACGGCGGAAAGGCTTCTCTGTGATCTTTTTATCTGAGAATGTCTTGAATGTATCGTAGATAACGTCTTCACAAACATCAAGAACTTCTTCCTGAGTTGCAAAAGCCATTTCAAAGTCAAGCTGATAGAATTCACCGGGTGAACGGTCAGCTCTTGCGTCTTCATCACGGAAGCAGGGAGCAACCTGGAAGTATCTGTCGAAACCTGATACCATAAGAAGCTGTTTGAACTGCTGAGGAGCCTGAGGAAGTGCATAGAACTTGCCGGGATGTTTACGGCTGGGAACAAGGAAGTCTCTTGCACCTTCGGGTGATGATGCGGTAAGGATAGGAGTCTGCATATCAAGGAAGTTTTTAGCTTCCATCTTATTTCTGAGATGACGGATAATCTTTGAACGCATAACAAGGTTGTTATGGTTAACGGGATTACGAAGGTCAAGATAACGGTATTTGAGACGGAGCTCATCTTTACTCTGTCTTGAGTTTCTTACTTCAAAGGGAAGCATATTCTGAGATTTACCGAGAATCTGAAGTGAATCTGCAACGAGTTCAACATAACCTGTTGCGATTTTTGTATTAACGGTTTCAGCATCACGCTTTTCAACTTTACCGCTTACTGAGATAACAGTTTCACGGTTTACATTCTTAACGAGAGTTTCGTCGTGAATAACGACCTGTGTAACACCTGTATAGTCACGAAGATCAACGAAAATAACGCCGCCGTGGTCACGCACAACATCAACCCAGCCTGCAAGCTGAACTGTCTGACCTATGTGCTTGTCACAGATGTCATTACAAAATAGAGTTCTGTACATAAAGCATTCCTCCTGCAAATAAAATAAGCCCCGTGGAATATTATAAAATATTCCACGGGACGAGCAAACATAAAAATTTAACCCGCGGTGCCACCCGCATTGATACATAAAAAATGTATCCTCTTTTAATATTAAGTTGTGTTCAAAGCAGAGTGTTCCCAAACTTACTACTCATCTCAGATGCGCTTTCAGTCGGTGACGCATCCTCCCTGACAGACTTTCCATAAAAGCTGAGTCTCTACATACATATATTATAGCTTATTTTTTCATTTTGTCAACATTATTTTATTGTTCACACTATAAAAAAATTTATACAGAAATGTAAAATTTAATGTGATTGATGATAAAAACAGTATGTTGACGCTTTTTTTTATTTGTGATATACTCAGTAAAAACAGCAGAAGGCGGTGTCGGTTACGGATTGGTATAAATATGATATACGGCAGATGACTGATGCCGAATATGAAAAATGGTTTTCTCTTCTCAGTGTTGAAAAGCAGGAACGCGTAAATGCTTTTCGTTTTTATGAAGACAAAAAACGCACCGTCGCAGGAGAGATGCTTGTAAGAAAAGCCGTTGCGGAAAAATTTGATACTGCACCTGAAGATATAATAATTTTTACTTCCGTAAACGGCAAACCCTATATAAAAAATCTGCCCGTATTTTTCAATATCAGTCATTCTGATGACTATGTTGTCTGTGCCGTGTCTGATGAAGAAATCGGCATTGATATTGAAAAGATTAGGTATATAAATCCTTCTGTGGCAAAGAAATTTTTTAATGCTGCTGAAATAAGATATGTTTTTGGCGGAAAAGATCCTGATTTGTTTAAGGATAATATGCCCGAAGATGTGCTTTTTCGTTTTTTTGAAGTATGGACTTATAAAGAAGCTTGTGTAAAATTCACAGGCAATGGACTTTCTGACCTCGGCTCCGAAATTGATGTAAAAAGCAGTAAATTTACATTCAGTGATTATATTGTGACAATAGTAACAGCAAGAAACAAGGCTTGAAAACAAGCCTTGTTTCTTTTATACCTTAAATTCATTTTCTCCTGCAGTAAGTATTATTTCATTGCCTCTGAGAATGAGTTTTGCATCAATATCTGACGGAATATTGACTTTGATTGAATTTTTATTGTAATCAACGCTGATTACACCTTTGCAGGTTGTGATTTTTCCTTTAGCTTCGGGAAGATAGTTCATACAAGCAGGCTCAATTATGACCTTTTCATAGCCTGCGGAATTCTTTGCACGGCGTATGCCGAGAATATATTCAAAGAAATATCTTGTAACAGCACCGAACATCGGGTGACATTGCGAACGGACTCCGTTCCAGTATTCGAGAAGGGTAGTAGCACCGTTCTGAATCTGATTGTAATATGAAATATCCTCTTTTGATGTAAGAAGGGAGAATGCAATATCAGCTCTGCCTTTTTCAAAAAGAACTTTTGTGACGATATCTGTGCCGAAAATACCCGTGTCGTATTTTTTTGTTTCAGAGTAGTGTCTGACGATATTTTCAAATGTTCTTTCGTCACCGAGCCCGATATCAACTGCAAATGCATTTGCTCCTTGCTCATTGTTTGCAAAATCACCTGAATCCGCATTGAAGTATTCCTTTGTAATTGCTTTTTTCTTGATTGCGATTTTTTTGATGATTTCTTCTTTGTATTCGGTTTTCTCTGTTATATCACATATTTCAAGGAAATATTCCATTGATTTGATGAAGAAATATGTATTGACAAAAGGCTTTGGAATTACCATACCGTGCATTTTGTTGAGCTGATTCTGAGTGGGGGCACACCAGTCACCGAGACACCATACACCGGGCAAATCACTTGTAACAAGTTCATTTTCGCTGTGACTTTCCATATATTCAAACCACTTGAGCATCTTTGGGAAAGTTTCATCAAAAATATCTTTTTTACCGTATGTTTTATAAAATTCATAAGGCACAACAACGATTGCGCAACCCCATCCGCCGGGGCCTCCGCCTGACGGTACAAAGGGAGCTGTGTACTGGATATGACCTGTTTTTCTGTCCTGACAATCGCAGATGTCAGCAATCCATTTGCGGTAAAATTTTTCTGAATCAAACTGAATCATTGCAGCTGCGCATGTAAGCTGACCGTCACCGGTGTAACCTCTTCTTTCTGTGTGAGGACAGTCGGAGGGAATACCGCAATGCATATTTGCAAGCTGAGTTCTTATATATGCTTTTCTGACCCAATTGAGAGTATCATCACAGCATTCAAAATCTGAATTTACATCAACATCGCTGTGTACAACCACACACTCTGTTACTTCGGCATCACCGATAACTTCAAAATATCTGAAACACAGCCAGGTGAATTCGGGGGAGAGAAGTCTTTCTTTCTCGTCTGTTATGTAATCTGTATGCTGACCATAGATGTGCATTTCATCGAGAGTACCATCTTCGTTCAGAAGTTCACTATAACGCACTTTTATTGTCTGCGCCTTTTTACTTTTTATAACGGGATATCCGGTGAAAATCTCACCTGCATCATAAATATTGTTTCCGAGATAAACCGGAGTCAGTTTTCTTTGAATTCTGTCTGCAGGACAATCCTGAATATATAAATCTGTTTCGGGAGAATCAGAAGTTTCTATATTCTGCCATTGTACATCTGTATTTGTGAAATCGTGAGTCTCACCTGTAATCATATCTGATTCTGTAACATAAAATGTTCTGAATTTTTCACTTCCGTCTGAAAAAACAGTTCCTGCCAAGCCGTCTTTATAACAGATTTTTATTTCGAAACATAATTTTGCTGTGCCGTAGTCATATCGTTCATAAAATCCCGGTGCAAGCAGAAAAGTGAGTGTGTTTTCTCCGTCTTCAAGAAGTGAAGTTATATCAAAAACGGGGCAATAGAGTCTGTGGGCAAGCTCTTCATTGAAAGGTTCTGTGCCGTATTCAATGTTATATCTTTTTTCAAAGTCTGTATTTAGGGGTAAATATAAATCATCGGTGACTTTTTTGCCGTTTACAAAAACTTTGAAAGTACCGAAACATCCGATTGTGATTTCAGCCGAAACAATATTTTCAGCATTAAAAATCTTTTCAATTTCTGCAGGCAATGATTTTTTGCCCGTACATATCCATTTTGCATTGGTAAATTTGAATCTTTCTGCCATAACAGATTCCTCCCACATAATGTGATTTCAGTTTAACAATTGAAACAGTTTTTGTCAACTGATTTTAATTTTTGATTTTCTTTTTATTTTTGCTATTGAGAATTACGGAAAAAGGTGTTAAGATATGAATAAAAGAAAAGGAGGCAAAAATTATGAAAATTACTGCATTTTTTGCTGCTGTACTTGCGTTTCTTAACTTTTATTACGCTGCATTCGGAAAGCTTATCAAAAACACAAGCACGGCTGAGATTACACTTGATTTCTCTGAAACGGGAGGTGTAATACCCAATGTTGCAGACAATCTCAATTTCTGGGATATGGGTACAACATTCTATAATCCTTCGGTGAATGAAGAAAATAATGTTTTTGAATTTGTGAAATATGTTCAGCTTATGCAGTGTACCGGTGGTACTGCAGAGCGAGACCTTTTTGAAGATCCTTATGATACTTCGACATATACCGATTATAAATTTGATCGTCTTATTGAAAATTGCCGCGGTATAATTGAGCTCGGTGCAAAACCTCATCTCAAGCTTGGCGGTGTGCCTCTTAAGTTTACATCTGGCTATGAAATGGGCGGTTTTGATATGAACGTATATCCGCCTGATGATTATAATGTATATTATAATTATATTAAGGCGATTGCAGAGGCTCTTGTTGATGAATTCGGCATTGAAGAAGTAAAGACATGGCGTTTCGGATGTATGACAGAGTATGAAAACAGCGATTGGTTTATGGCAAAGAGCGGCGATCCTGCAGATTCAGCTGTAGAATATTGCAAACTGTATGATTACACAGTACAGGCACTTATTGATGTTATCGGTAATGATGTTTTTGTCGGTGCTCATAGTATGACGGTTACCGAAGGTCTCTGGGATGAAGAAATTTTCATCCGTCACGTAGCAGAAGGTACAAACTATGCTAATGGTGAAAAGGGGACAAGAATCTGCTTCCTTTCAGCATCATTCTATGACTCAAATCCCGGCAAATTCACAAGCGGCAAAACTTTGCCCGAAACAATTACATATCTCAGGGAAACTGCTGAAAAATACGGTCTTGAAAATCTTATTTACGGTATTGATGAAGGCAGAATTCTCAGCGGCAACTCAAGCGGAAAAGATGACAGTCAGCTTCTCAGCAGACAGACAGGTTTTACCTGGCAGGCAGCTTATGATGCAAGACTTTTCTCGCAGGCAATCTTTTCAGGTGCAGATTATTTTTCATCATGGAGTCTTCTCTCTGACGGTGGCTTTAACGGTTATCCGACAATGAGTTATCATATTGCTTCCAACCTTGCAAAATTTGAAGGTATGAAAATTGTTTCTTCCGATACACAGCAGCTAAAAACAGGACTCAAAGTTGAAATCGGCAATCTCTGTGCGGTTGATGAAGAAACCGGCACAATCAGAGCAATGGTTTACAATTTCAAAAACAAGGTAAGTTACAAGGGTAAGGCTGATGTGACACTCAACATTCCCGTCGAGGACGGTAAGACATACAGAATTACTCAGTATGTTGTCGGTGATGACTGTAACTACTTTGATGAGTGGCAGGAAGACAGAAAGACTTACGGTATTTCTGATGATTGTTTCAGTTGGTCTCCTGATGATTCAGCAATCGAGAGCACTATTGTACTCAATGATACAAAGGCAAGAGAAATCTATTTCTCAGAGCTTCGTGATAAGTATGTTGAGTGCTCAAAACTTATTCCCACAGAAAAAGAAGTTACTGCAGAGGGCGGAATGATTACTCTGAATATTCTTCTTGAGGCAAGTAACGTTGTTTTCTATGAGATTGAAGAAGTAAAATAAATGCATAAAAAATCCACGGACTTTGATAGAAGTCCGTGGTAATTTTTTTGTTATTTCCAGTTGAAAGGTCTCTGCATAAAGTCAATATCCTCTTTTTCGGGAATAAGACCAAAAGCTGAAACTCTTGAGATACCGTGTGACTTGAATGCATCATAAAGCTCTTCGTTAGCCTGAAGTCTCAAAGGATTCAGGAAGAAGTATTTGCCTATAAACTGGTTAGCCTTGTAGTATTCCCAGCTGAGATTTGCAACTTCAACATTGAAAAGCTGTTCTTCTGTGATGTCGGCGCTGAGGGCTGCTTCCCAGAGAGTGTCAAGCTTATTGATAGCTGTTGAAGAATAGAAACCTGCCTGGTAATGCCAGTCAAAGTCAAAAGCGTGGGCTGTAGCTTTTGTATGTGCTGTCTGTATATCAAGAATTTCCTTGATATAAGGAGCAGCATCTTCACCGTAATATGCATTCATAAAGTCCATCATGTGGTATTCAACATCAGCGTTAACATCCCACTGGAGTTTGCAGAGAAGATAGTTTCTCAGCTCGTTGAATGCTGAATAATGACCGTCACCGCAGTTGTATACATAACCTGTGATGCCTATGTCGTGCATATACTTCATTGTAGACTGCATTGTTTCAAAGTTTGAGAAGAACATTGC
>JAZUCO010000186.1:0-3876 GCA_045639185.1 Acutalibacteraceae bacterium | reverse complement strand
CTTCAAGTTCTCAACTTATGCTACATGGTGGATAAGACAGGCTATCACAAGAGCTATTGCAGACCAGGCAAGAACAATCCGTATTCCCGTTCATATGGTTGAAACAATCAACAAGGTAAAGAAGACAAACAGCCTTCTTCTCCACAAGAAAGGCAGAGAACCGACTGCAGAAGAAATCGCAGCAGAAATCGGTATGAGCGTTGAAAAAGTACGTGAAATTCTTCGTGTTGCTCAGGAACCCGTTTCACTTGAAACTCCCATCGGTGAAGAGGAAGACAGCCATCTTGGTGACTTTATTCCCGATGAAGATGCACTTGCACCTGCAGACGCTGCATCACAGCTTCTTCTTAAAGAGGCTCTCAGCTCAGTGCTCAAGACTCTCACTCCCAGAGAAGCAAAGGTTCTTACTCTGCGTTTCGGTCTTGAAGACGGTCACCCCAAGACACTTGAAGAAGTAGGTGCCGAATTCAACGTTACAAGAGAAAGAATCCGTCAGATTGAGGCAAAAGCACTCAGAAAGCTTCGTCATCCCCAGAGAAGCAAGAAGCTCCGTGACTTCCTTGATTAATAAAAATAAATCCGTCCTTTCGGTGAAAGGGCGGATATTTTTTTGCAATTAAATTATAATGCAAAGCAGACCGCTGCAACCCTCGTTAATGATTCGTTCAAGTGTCTGCTGAAGCTTCATTCTTGCTTCATTCGGCATATGATAAAGCTTGTTTTTAAGCCCTTCATTCACAAGGTCGTCAAGTGACTTGCCGAAGATGTTTGACTCCCAGATTTTTGCAGGATTCTCCTGAAACTCGTTGAGAAGATACATCACAAGCTCTTCCGACTGACTTTCAGAGCCGACAATGGGTGCAACCTGAGTGTTGATTGTGGCTTTCATCATATGGATTGAGGGTGCCGATGCTTTAAGCTTTACACCGTATCTTCCGCCTTGTTTCATAATCTGCGGCTCTTCAAGAGTCAGCTCGTCAATGGTAGGCATAACAATGCCGTAACCCGTTGCTTCAACTTCATCAAGAGCAGAGCGTATGCGTTTGTATTTTTCCGCAATGGCAGAAAACTCCGTGAGCGTTTCAATGAGTTGTGCTTCACTTTTCACTTCAACACCGCTGATTTCGGTTACGATTTCATAAAAAACAGAGTTTGTTATGTCAATTTCAATTACCGCTTTGCCGTCACCGAGGCTGATATCGGAAACCTTTGCCGCCGTGACATATTCTTCCTCTGCAAGAGATGAACACATTTCATTGATGTTTCTGATGCAGGAGAGTGACTGTGCCTGAGTTTTTATGGCGGAAATCAGCTCTGTTTTGATTTTGTGGCTTTCGGGCAGAGAGCGCATCCATGACGGAGTGAGAATGTTGACTTCTTTCACGGGGAACTGTGTGAGCACGTTTTTCATCACATTCTTTATTTCGTCTTCGGAAATATCAAGACAGCTTACTGCAATAACGGGTACACCGTACTTTTTGCTGAGAGAATCAGACATTTCCTGAGCTGCAGGTGAGTCGGGATACATACAGTTGAGAAGCACAACAAAGGGCTTTTCAATTTCTTTAAGCTCGTTTATAACACGCTCTTCGGCTTCCTCGTATTCATAACGGGGAATGTCGCTTATACTGCCGTCGGTTGTGATTACAAGACCTATTGTTGAGTGCTCGCTGATGACTTTCTGCGTGCCGATTTCTGCCGCCATATTAAAGGGGATTTCTTCATCGAACCAAGGAGTTTTCACCATACGGGGAGTTTCGCCCTCAATGTAACCCAAGGAGCTTGGCACAATGTAGCCTACGCAGTCCACCATCCGCACATTGAAACTGACATTGCTGCCGAGTTCTACTTTTGCTGCCTGCTCGGGAATGAATTTAGGCTCTGTTGTCATTATTGTTCTTCCTGCTGCAGACTGTGGTAATTCGTCAACGGCTCTGTCTTTCATACTGTCTTCGTTCATATGGGGAAGTACAATAGTTTCCATAAACTTTTTTATAAAAGTCGATTTGCCCGTTCTCACAGGTCCTACAACGCCTATGTAAATGTCACCCTGAGTTCTCTTTTTTATATCTTCATAAATACGGGTATTGTCCATATTCTTCTCCTCCTTATTCCTGCTCAAACACCAGCAGACAATCTGTGTCGGTTACGTCATTCACATCGGGATTGAAACATCTGATTTTTGCTTCCGAAGTGTCGTGTGATTTTGCAATATCCCAGAGTTTTTCATTCTCCGAAGCAAAGTAAACGGTGAAAATACTTCTGTTGTCCGTGGAGTTTTTCTTTTCACCTTTTTCAACAGAACAGATTGCCGTAAACTCTTTCATACAGTAGAGATAGCCGTCAATTCTGAATTCGGAATGAACTGTAACGGTGCCGTCACGGCTTATTGTAGTTTCGCAGGCAACGGGAGAAACAGAGGGACAGAAATCAATGTCACCGGTGTCGCAGTCTGCGGAGAATTTGTGTTCAAAGTCAGAAATTCTCTCAAACCAGAGTTTTTCGCCATCTTCTGTTTTTATTGTGATGCCGTAGTGAATGTTTCCACGCATCACAACGGAATTGTTTTCACAGACGGTTGTGAATCTGATTTTTCTGATTTCCGCATCGCAGACTTCTGATGCATTGCAGGATGCGAAATCGAATTTTACTGATACAGCGTGTGTTTCGTTGATGCGGTGAATGTCTGCAATGTATCTTATGGCTGTGTTTTCGCATATGAGGTCGTAGTGCGGTGCGTAAGCCTCTGAAAAAGCGGAAACGGTATTTTTCATCATCACATTTATAACTGCTGAAACGGTTGCTGTGGCTTCGATATGAGGCGGTGCAGATGCTGTTTCGGGCGATACCCTTACATCAAGGGCGGAAACATTCATTGACACGTTGCAGAGTGAATCTTCATCGATTCCGTCAATATCGATTATCTGATTCACGGGAAGCTGAATACGGCTTGTGATGAAATTGCCCGAGGAGTCAAGAAGAGTCAGCTCTGTGTTTGTGCTGCCTCTTATCATCATTTTGTTTTTGATTGTGCGTACTTCTGTTACAACGGGAGTTGCAAATGCACGAAGAATTTTTGCATTTCTGAATCTTTCTTCAGTTTCTGAATTTTCGGAAACGGTGAATGTCTTTTTGCACACGGTTTTAAGGAAATTTCCCGTTATGCTGTTGCCGAGTGTGTGGCAGTAACCGTCGGGCACCTCTGTCACAATGGTCACTTCGTCACAGCCCGTGATACAGAGTCTGAGAGTTATGCTTCCTCTCACATCGGCTCTGCGCTGATTTACGGCACGGCAGGAAACCTGCTCGGAAATGCAGGAAATATCAACAACGTCACTTTCTGTGGCAGCTTTTGCGTCAATGCTTCTGTTGAAAGGTGTTGTTATTTCATAAACTTCTGTGCGTGAAGAAGAATTGATATAAACAATTCTTGTTACAACTTCGCCGTCTATAACAGCTTTTTCACCCGTTACCGTGGCGGAAAAAATGTTTGTTTTTGAACTGCAGTTGAGAATTTTTATAATATCTCCGCAGTAATCGGGCAGACTCAGGTCATTCTCAATAAGCTGTTCAAAGTTGCGTGTAAGTCTTTCTTTTTTTACCATAAGCTTTTCGGTTTTGAATTCAGTCAACATTGATACTTCTCCTTTATTATGGTTTCATTCAACTATATTCAAGCCATGTCCGAAATATGCACTAAACAATAATTTAGCGGAGCTAAATTATTGTTTCAATTCGTAATTCGTAATTCGCAATGCGTAATTTCGGAACACCTTCGGTGTTGGATTTATAAAATTGTTAAGCAAAACCTGTAGGGACCGATCCCCTGATCGGTCCGTCCTGAAGTTTCATAAGACTTTGCGGAACGATGTGGGC
>JAZUCO010000185.1:0-10769 GCA_045639185.1 Acutalibacteraceae bacterium | reverse complement strand
ACATCTTCTGTTTACCTCAATGAAGTAACAGAAACAGAAAAAATCAACGAATTCGCTGCAAGAATGAAGACTTGCCGTATTCTTGTCAACACACCTTCATCACACGGCGGTATCGGTGACCTTTACAACTTTAAGCTCGCTCCCTCACTTACACTCGGTTGCGCTTCATGGGGCGGTAACTCAGTATCAGACAACGTTGGTGTAAAACACCTTATCAATATCAAGACAGTAGCAGAAAGAAGGGAAAATATGCTTTGGTTCCGTGCACCTGAAAAGGTATATATCAAGAAAGGATGCTTACCCGTTGCTCTTGATGAGCTTCGTACAGTCCGCGGTTCAAAGAAAGCATTTATCGTAACAGATACATTCCTTTATGAAAACGGCTACACAAAGCCCATTACAGATAAGCTCGACGAAATGGGTATTGCTCACACAACATTCTTCAATGTTCAGCCCGACCCCACACTCGGCAACGCTAAGGAAGGCGCTGCACAGATGGCAGCATTCAAGCCTGACACAATCATCGCTCTCGGCGGCGGTTCAGCAATGGACGCAGCAAAGATTATGTGGGTTATGTATGAACATCCCGATGCAGACTTTATGGATATGGCAATGAGATTCATTGATATCCGTAAGAGAGTCTACACATTCCCCAAGATGGGCGAAAAGGCATATTTCATTGCAGTTCCCACATCAGCAGGTACAGGTTCAGAAGTTACACCTTTCGCAGTTATCACAGACGAAACAACAGGTGTCAAGTATCCTCTTGCTGACTACGAACTTCTTCCCAACATGGCAATCATTGATACAGATTTCCATATGTCAGCTCCCAAGGGTCTTACAGCTGCATCAGGTATTGACGCTGTAACACACGCAGTTGAAGCTTACGCAGCAATGCTTGCAACAGATTACACAGACGGTCTTGCACTCGGGGCTCTTAAGAACATCTTCAAGTATCTTCCCAGAGCATACGAAAACGGTCAGACAGACGTTGAAGCAAGAGAAAAGATGGCTAACGCTGCTACAATGGCAGGTATGGCATTCGCAAATGCATTCCTCGGTGTATGTCACTCAATGGCACATAAGCTCGGTGCTTTCCATCACCTTCCTCACGGTGTTGCAAACGCTCTCATGATTGAAGAAGTTCTCAGATTCAATGCAAGTGAAGCTCCTGCAAAGATGGGTACATTCTCACAGTATGACCATCCCCACACACTTGCACGTTATGCAGAAATTGCCGATTACCTCGGACTTGGAGGTAAGAACGACAGCGAAAAGCTTGAAAACCTTATCAAGGCTATCAACGACCTTAAAGTAAAGGTTGGCATCAAGGAAACAATCAAAGACTATGGTGTTGATGAAAAGGTATTCCTTGACAATCTTGATGAAATGGTTGAACAGGCATTTGATGACCAGTGCACAGGTGCTAACCCCAGATATCCTCTTATGAGCGAAATCAAGCAGATGTATCTCAATGCTTACTACGGCAAGCACTTCGTTGAGAAAAAAATGCCTACAGCTGCCGACATTGAAGAAGGCGCAAAGGTTGACGAAGTTAAAGTAACATACCGTAAAGGTAAAAAAGCATAATTAAGGGAGGAAACTGAAATGAAACTTGACAGAGTAATAGCAGTAAGAAATAACAAAACTATCTACCGTGACGGTGATAAGTGCGTTAAAGTTTTTAATGAAGATTATTCAAAGGCGGATGTTCTCAACGAGGCTCTCAATCAGGCTCGTATTGAAGAAACAGGTCTTAACATCCCCAAAGTTCTTGAAGTAACAATGATTGACGGCAAATGGGCTATCATTTCAGAGTACATCAAAGGTAAAACACTTCAGCAGCTTATGGATGAAGATGCTGAAAAGAAGAATGAATATATTGAAATGCTCGTTGATATCCAGCTCGGTATTCACGGCAAGGAATGTGCACTTCTCAATAAACTCAAGGATAAAATGAACAGAAAAATCGGCATGAGCGAGCTTGATGCAACAACACGCTATGACCTTCACACACGTCTTGAAGGTATGCCTAAACACAAGAAGGTCTGCCACGGTGATCTCAATCCTTCAAACATCATTATCACAGAAGACGGAACAGCATATATCCTTGACTGGGCACACGCTACTCAGGGTAATGCATCAGCTGACGCAGCAAGAACATACCTTCTCTTCTGGCTTCACGGCGATATCGAAGGAGCAAAGACATATCTTGATCTGTTCTGTTCAAAGAGCAACACAGCAAAGCAGTATGTTCAGAAGTGGATGCCCATCGTAGCAGCATCACAGTCAGTCAAAGGTAATGAGAAAGAAAGAGAATTCCTTCTTTCATGGGTTGACGTTGTAGATTACGAATAAGGAGAGGTTTTAATATGAAAATCACAGTTTGTATCGGTTCTTCATGCCATATCAAGGGTTCACGTCAGGTAGTTGAACAGCTTCAGTATCTTATCAAGGAAAATAACCTCGGAGATAAGGTTGAGCTCGGCGGCACATTCTGTATGGGCAAATGCCAGCAGGGTGTATGTGTAACAGTAGATGATAATTTCTATTCAGTTACCCCCGAAACAGTAGAAGAATTTTTTAATAAGAACGTAAAGGAAAAGGTATAATATGCTGATTCAGGTTTGTGTAGGCAGCTCCTGCCACTTAAAGGGTTCTCCCGAAATTGTGGAGCTTCTGCAGAAAGCCGTCAGTGATTATCATCTTGAAGACGAGGTTACACTTGCCGGCAGTTTCTGCATCGGTAAGTGTAACCGCATTGGTGTTACCATCCAGATTGACGATGATATTCATACCGGTGTTACAAAGGAAAGCTTCAAAGAGTTTTTTGAGGAGAATGTACTGAAAAAAATCAAGAATGAAGGGAAGTAACGGATAATGCCAAATTGTTTGACATTAAAAAAATCAAACTGTAAAAACTGCTATAAATGTATTCGCCATTGCCCTGTAAAGGCAATCCGTTTCTCGGGAAATCAGGCACACATCATCGGCAACGAGTGTATTCTTTGCGGTCAGTGTTTCGTTGTGTGTCCCCAGAATGCAAAAGAAATTGTTGATGAGACCGAAAAAGTGAAGGTTCTTCTTCAGTCAGGTGATCCTGTAATTGTTTCTCTTGCTCCCTCATTTGTTGCTAACTACGACGGTGCAGGTATCAACTCAATGAGAAAAGCCCTTAAAAAGCTGGGCTTTTATGATGTTGAGGAAACTGCAATCGGTGCGACCATTGTAAAAAATGAATATGAAAGAATGATAAAAGAGGAAGACAGAGATATAATTATTTCCTCTTGTTGCCATTCTATTAACCTTCTTATTCAGAAGCATTATCCTGCAGCTCTTGAGTATCTTGCTGATGTTGTTTCTCCTATGCAGGCTCATTGTAACGATATAAAGCAGCGTTATCAGAATGCAAAAACTGTTTTTATCGGACCTTGTGTTGCAAAAAAAGATGAGGCTGAGCATTATGAAGGCATTGTGGATGCAGTGCTTACATTTGAAGAATTAACAGAATGGCTGAAATCTGAAAATATAGAAATTGAGCCGGAAACGGATAATGATATCTGCTCCCGTGCAAGATTTTTCCCGACAACCGGCGGTGTGCTTAAAACAATGGCACAGGAAAACACCGGCTTTACATATCTCGCACTTGACGGTGTGGAAAACTGCATCGCAGCTCTTAAGGATATTGAAAGCGGAAAAATCCACAAATGCTTTATTGAGATGTCTGCTTGTGTCGGAAGCTGTATGGGCGGTCCCGTTATGGAAAAATATCACCACACAGAAACAGTAAAGGATTATATCACTATTACGAAATATGCAGGCGCAAAGGATTTTGAGGTTTCTCAGCCTAAGGCAAAGGATCTGAAAAAGCATTTTGCATTTATAGAACAGCGTTCTCCTCAGCCTTCCGATTATGAAATCAATACAGTTCTTCGTCAGATGGGTAAATTCAAGCCCTCTCAGGAACTTAACTGCGGCTCCTGCGGATACAATACCTGCCGCGAAAAGGCAATAGCTATTATTCAGGGCAAAGCAGAAAGCTCAATGTGTCTTCCTTTCCTTAAAGATAAGGCAGAAAGTTTCTCAGATACTATCGTTAACAATTCACCTAACGGACTTATTGTTCTTAACGACCAGCTTGAAGTTCAGCAGATTAACAAGGCTGCAAGGGAAATTATGAATATCCGTTATGCTTCCGATGTTCTCGGTACTCAGTGTATAAGAATTCTTGATCCTACACCTTTTATGAAGGTCCGTGATACAGGAGTTGGAATTCATAATGAGCGTGTATATTTTGCCGAATATAAGCGTTATATTGAACAGACAATCGTTTATGACCGTGATTCAAGACTTCTTGTCGGCATTCTCCGTGATATCACTGATGAACAGCACGAAAGAGAAAAGAAAGAAAACATCAGCAGACAGACTGTTGATGTAGCCGATAAGGTTGTTGAAAAACAGATGCGAATTGTTCAGGAAATTGCTTCACTTCTCGGTGAAACAGCCGCAGAAACAAAAATTGCTCTTGCAAAGCTGAAGGAGTCAATTACCAATGAATGATTTATGTGCTGATATCGGATATAAAAGTATAAATCATCACGGTGAAGAGCTTTGCGGAGACCATGTTGATATAGTTGAGCCTAGTGACGATTCAACAGTTATTGTGTTGTCGGACGGACTCGGAAGCGGTGTAAAAGCAAGTATTCTTTCGACCCTTACATCAAAAATTATATCAACAATGCTCGCTGAAGGATTGTCGCTTGAAGAATGTGTTGAAACAATTGCGGCAACTCTGCCTGTTTGCTCTGTAAGAGGAGTTGCTTATTCAACATTCACAATCATACATCTTAAAAACAATCAGACTGCTGAGCTTATTCAGTACGATAATCCTCATGCGATTATTATCCGTGATGAAAAGAATTGGGATTATCCCAAGACAGAAATGAACATCGGCGGAAAAAAGATATTCAAATCTGTTATCAATTTGCAGGAAAATGACGTATTTGTTGCTATGAGTGTCGCTTGTCCTCATGCAGGAATCGGTATTTCCTATAATTTCGGCTGGAAGAGAGAAGATATAATCGATTTTATCGAAACACTCATTCCTGCCGGATACACAGCAAAAACACTTTCAACAATGCTTGTTGATGAATGTGACAAGCTTTACGGTCATAAGCCCGGTGATGATGCAACTGCCTGCATCGTCAGAATCAGAAAGAGAGAACCGATGAATATGCTTTTCGGGCCTCCTTCAAACCGTGATGATGCAGACAGAATGATGTCCCTTTTCTTCTCAAAAGAAGGTAAACACATCATCTGCGGTGGTACAACCTCTTCAATCGCCGCAAAATTCCTCAGAAAACCTCTCAAGCCTACACTTAATTTCGAGCAGAGTGATGTTCCTCCTATTGCAGAGCTTGAAGGGGTTGACCTTGTAACGGAAGGTGTTATCACAGTCAACAAGGTCGTTGAGTATGCAGAGGACTACCTCGGCGAAAATAAATTTTATGAGCATTGGAGCTTCAGAAAAGACGGTGCATCTCTTATCTGCCGTCTGTTGTTTGAAGAAGCAACCGATATTAATTTCTATGTCGGTCGTGCAATCAATCCTGCTCATCAGAATCCCGACCTGCCCATTAATTTCAACATTAAAATGAACCTTGTTGAAGAGCTTTCAAAGTCTCTGAGAAAAATGGGTAAAAGGATTAAAGTAAGTTATTTCTAAGGAGATGACAAAATGGATTTAATATTCGATACAAAGGTTCAGTATCTTAAATACAGAGTTCTGTGCGAAGTAGCACGTGAAGCATGGAACGATACACTTCTGCAGAATATTATTGATATTCCTCAGAAGATTGTTCCCGGAAAAACATCAACAATGCGTTGCTGTGTTTATAAAGAACGTGCTATTCTCGGTGAAAGAGTAAAACTGGCAATGGGCGGTGACAAAGAAAACCCCAATGTAATTGAAGTTATCGACATCGCATGTGATGAATGTCCTGCTGCAGGGTATGAAGTTTCCGATTCCTGCCGAGGCTGTCTTGCTCACAGATGTAAGAATGCTTGCAAACGCGGAGCAATTTCATTTGACCATAACCATGTTGCTCACATAGACAAGTCAAAGTGTGTTGAATGCGGTGCGTGTGCAAAGGTCTGTCCTTTCTCTGCAATTGTAAACCGCAAGCGTCCCTGTCAGATTGCATGCAAGGTAAAGGCAATTTCAATCAATGATGATAATGCAGCTGCAATAGATAACAATAAGTGTATCCAGTGCGGAGCATGTGTATATCAGTGTCCTTTCGGGGCTATCAGTGATAAATCATATATTCTTAATGTTGTTGACCTTATCAAGAAAAGTCAGAATAACAAAAAATATAAGGTTTATGCAGTTGTTGCTCCCTCAATTTCAAGCCAGTTTACCTATGCAAAACTCGGTCAGGTAATAACGGGACTTAAAGAACTCGGTTTCTTTACTGTTGTTGAAGCGGCTCTCGGTGCCGATATGGTTGCGATGAGTGAAGCAAAGGAACTTTCTGAAAAGGAATTCCTTACAAGCTCATGCTGTCCTGCATTTGTACAGTATATCAAATCAGCATTCCCCGCACTTCTTCCTTATGTTTCGCATAACCTTTCACCTATGGCGGCACTTGCAAAATATATCAAAGAAACAAGCGAGGGTGCAAAGGTTGTATTTATCGGACCTTGCACAGCCAAGAAGGCAGAAGCACAGCTTGAAACCGTAAAACCCTATGTTGATGCAGTTCTTACATTTGAAGAGCTTCAGGCACTTTATGACAGTAAGGATATAGATATAACAACCCTTTCTGAAGATGTTCTTGATAATGCATCATACTTCGGCAGAATATTTGCACGTTCAGGCGGTCTTTCAGATGCGGTTGTTCAGGCACTTACCGAACAGGAGATTGAATTTAAGGTAAAACCGGCTGTTTGTGACGGTATTGAAGCTTGTAAAGTAGCACTTCTTAAAAAGAGTAAGAATGTACTTGATGCAAACTTCATTGAAGGTATGGCTTGTACAGGCGGTTGTATCGGCGGTGCCGGTTGTCTGACACACGGTGAAAAGAACAAGGCGCAAGTCGATGTTTACGGAAAAGAAGCACTCGAAAAAACAATAAGTGATGCTGTTTCTGTTCTGAAATAAATAAGAATCCTCCTCATTTTATACTTTATCTTTCCAATCTATGCGAAAACCGACGGTTAATCCGTCGGTTTTTGCTTTTATGTGTCAGAATGTGTTATATACAGCCGGTTCCAATCGTAGCCTGTGGTTCAACATCCCATGTTTTCAGGCGTATCAACATTGTAAATCGGTATCATCCTCGCCTCACCCGAAACTGCATCAGACAGCGTATGCGCAGTCATAAAAATCCCGAAAACAACTAAAAGTATAACAGTCATTGTAATTATAACTGACTTTAATTTCACAGCTAAAATTTTCATATAATCACCTCAGTAATTTATATGAGCATATTAGGATGATATGAAATTTCAGCTATCAATAGTTATTGTTTTATATATTTCGAATTTATAAACAATTTGTCCATATTTTGTTAATTTTTCTCTTGATATTTTTAATATAGTATGTTATTGTATATATGTATTAAATTTTTCATTTTTATCGGAGGTAAAAATATGAAAACATTAAAAAGAACCATAGCAGTTTTGCTTACACTCGTACTTATTTCAAGTTCTTTCGTGTGTTTTGCAGCAGCTGAAGGTGAAAAACAGTACGCTGATTACAAGACTTCCGTGCTTCTCGGTGACAGCCTTGCAAGCGGTTTCAGAGATTATGAGTACATAATGACTGAGTTTACTTATTGTGAAGATTCTTATGCAGCATATCTTGCAAAGGATCTCGGTATTGAAACTTACTATCCCATGGCATGTCCCGGTTTCAGAACAATCGAAATGCGTACAATGCTTGAAGATGATTATGTTTCAAACGACCCCTATCTTTTCGAAGCTGTTCCTCATCATTCAGCAGAAGAAATCTTAGCTAAAAAAGAAGAATTCCGCAATGCTATTGCAGAAGCTGACCTTATCACTATCGCTATCGGCGGTAATGACTGGGGCGCATACCTCGGCTGGGTTATGGAAGACTTCCTTGATGAACATCCCCTCCCCGCAGAATTTGAAGCAGCTCTCAGAGAATATCTTGCTCAGGCAAATATTGTAGAAGACAATATGATCAAGACTATTGTTGAGCTTGCGCAGACATTCAATGCTGTAGATGAATTCCTTGAAATAATGCCCGCAGCTATTGAATATGCTTTTGCAAACCTTCATGCAAACTGGCCCATCATCGTTGAAGATATCTATGCTCTTAATCCCGATGTAACTCTTGTTGCAGTAGGTATGTTCAATACAACTCTTTCAACTCCCGAAGGCGAACCCGACAATGTTGCAGAGCCTGACGAACTTGCAGTTCTTGTTGAACAGGCAATTATCGACTTTGGTAACAAGCCCATGATTGAAAATCAGGAAAAGTACGGTTATATCTATGTTGATACAACAGGTACAATCGTTGAAACATCTCATCCCACAGCTGCAGGTCACAGACATATTGCTGACAGAATCCTTGAAGCTCTTCCCGATGCAAGATTCGATCTTACAGACGTTAAGGTTTCAGACGCTGAATACAAAGCCGTTGAATATATGTATGTAAACGGCTATATGACAGGTTCTGCAGACAAGACATTCAATGGTGACGCTAAGATTACTAAAGAAGAATATTCAGCAGCTGTAAAAGCTCTTGGATCTTCTGTTCCCACAATCGGTCTCATTGGCGGTGTTTCTCAGTTTGAACTTAAACTTGCATCATTTATGCTTACAAAGGATAAGGGCATAATGAATTTTGTTACATTCATTTATGATATCGGTCAGCTGTTCAGCACACGTACAGCTTTTGATACTGTAACAAAAAATCAGGTTGCAGTTGCACTTTACGAAGCAGTTAAGTAATTTTTCATACACCCGTATGTTTTACATATGGGTGTTTACCTATTGATTAATATCCAAAATCATTTACTTGGAGGCAGAAAACTATGAAAGCAATCAAAAGAGTAATAGCTGTACTTCTCACTTTAGTGCTTTTATCAGGTACATTTGTGTGTTTTGCGGCTGAAGGCGAAAAACAGTATTATGAATACAAAAAAGTTATGCTTCTCGGTGACAGTGAAGCCAGCGGTTTCACAGATTACGGTGATGAAATGAGCGAATTTACACGCGTTGACGATTCTTATGCAGCATATGTTGCTGATGATCTCGGTGCAGAATTCCTCCCCATGGCTTGTCCCGGTTTCAGAACAATCGAGCTTCGTTGTATGCTTGATGATACTTACAATCCCGAAGGCGATCCCTATCTTTTTACTCAGGTTCCCCGTACACCTAAAGATGAAATTCTTGCAAAATCTCCTGAAATGCGTCAGGGGATTGCAGAGTCAGATCTTATTATCATCGGTATCGGCGGTAATGACTGGGGTGCATATCTTGGTTGGACTCTCGCTGATGTAGAGCTTGAAAACCAGCTTCCCGAAGAATACAAAACAGCACTCAGAGATTTCCTTCAAAATGCATCATTTGAAGATGATATAATCGGCAAAATTGTTGATCTTGCAGATTATCTCAATGCTCTTGATGATATTGCAGCAGCTCTTCCCGAAGCTATCGAATATGCATTCTCTAACCTCAGAACAAACTGGGATTGGATTATGAACTACATTTACACAAACAATCCTGATGTAACAGTAGCAGCTATCGGTATGTTCCCCACATACCTCAAGACAGAAGAAGGCGCTCCTGATGTTGTAGCAGAGCCTGATGCTATGTCAAAGATTGTTGAAGATGCTATTATTGATTACGGCAACAAGCATATGCTTGATTTCCAGGAAAAGTACGGTTATATCTTTGTTGATACTTACGGTACTGTTGTTGAAATTTGTCATCCCACAGTTGCAGGTCACAGATCTATTGCAGATAAAATTCTTGCAGCACTTCCCGATGCAAGATTTGACCTTGCAGATGTAAAGATTACTGATGCAGAATACAAAGCTGTTGAATATATGTATGTTAACGGCTATATGACAGCGTCAGAAAACAAGAGATTCAACGGTGATGCTAAGATCACTAAGGATGAATATTCAGTAGTTGTAAAAGCTCTCGGTTCTTCTGTTCCTGCAATCGGTCTCATTGACGGTGTTTCTCAGTTTGAACTTAAACTCGCAGCATTTATGCTTGAAAAAGATAAGGGCATAATGAACTTTGTTACTTTCATTTATGAAATCGGCCAGTTGTTCAGCACACGTACAGCTTTCGATACAGTAACAAAAAATCAGGTTGCAGTTGCGCTTTACGACGCAGTAAAATAATCTGTAAATAATATTTTCCCTGCGGTTTTCCGCAGGGATTTTTTTCTATTTTACTTGCATACATTCTTGTAATAGTTTATAATACCGTATATAATCCGAGGTGTATATTATGGAATTCAGAATTGAAAAAGACACAATGGGCGAAGTCAGAGTGCCTGCAGACAAATTATGGGGTGCACAGACTCAGCGCAGTTTTGAAAATTTCAGAATCGGCGATGTTAAAATGCCTGATGAAATTATCTCTGCATTTGCATCGCTTAAAAAAGCCTGTGCTGTTGTCAACGGAAAATCAGGCAGAATATCAGCTGAAAAGTCACAGCTTATTGAAACTGTATGTAATGAAATACTTGAAGATAAACTCAGTGAAAACTTTCCTCTGTC
>JAZUCO010000184.1:0-2324 GCA_045639185.1 Acutalibacteraceae bacterium | reverse complement strand
ATTGATTGATATATCGTAGGGGCGATGATTCATCGCCCGGTACGAATGTGCATTTTCCGAAGGAAAATAAAACGTCAGAGCCGTTATTGTTCGCTTTGCTCACAATCGGGCGTTGGATCAACGCCCCTACAAGCTCGATTTTAATTTCTTCAAACATTTCCGATAAATTATTGTTTGCCTACAAATGTCTTTCAAAAGGCATCTTTTTATTGTTGGGTAAAAAAAACGGAAGTCCTGCGACTTCCGTTAATTTTTTTATTTGATTATGTCTGTGCGCTCTTGAAGATTGAATTGATGATGTCTGCAAACCACTGTGCAATATTGCGAACGAAAACAATAAGTGAAGCGAAGAGGCTTGACTGGTTTTCTTCAATTGAAAGGAAAGCCTTTACTGTGTGGTCCTTTTCAATGTTTTCAATTGTGTAAACGCCGTGAACGTCGGGTTCGATTTCTGCTTTGTCAAGCTGAACGATGATGAATACGTCTGAGTAGCCTTCTTCTGTTTCAACTGTGAACTTGAAATCTCCGCCGGGGAGAACGTACTGGTCGTAACCTTCAAGGGGAACAATTTTGATTGTGGGGTCAGCAACATCATAGTTGATGTAGTATGTCTGATATTCACCGCCTGCTGCAAAAGCCGCAACTGTAAGTGCTGAGAATGCGAGAAGTACTGAAAGTACAACAGAAATTACTTTTTTCATTGTTTTTACCTCCGTTTGATTGGATATATATGTGTATTATACATCTAAATATATACCAAATCAATAGTTTTTGCAAAGTTATTTTTTTGTTTTTGGTTTTTTGACGGTTTTTTAACATATTATTTTAATTTTTTCTGTTGACAACTTGATTTGTTTTGTAGTATAGTAATAGAGTAAAAAAATATGTGCATTAGTGTACGATAGGAGAGGTTCTAATGTCTAACGATAATACAACTCAGCTTACTCCCGAAACAGAAGTTGCAGAAAATGCAGCTGCTGCTGTTGAAGAAGTTGCTGAAGTTCCTGAAAACGTAGTTGTTGTTCCTGTTGCAAAAACAAGAAAGGAACTCAAGAAAGAGCGTAAAGCAATAAAGAAACATAAGAAAGAAGTTAAGAAGGAAGCAATGCTTCATTCTGCAAAAACTACAAAGGCTTTCAACTTTATGGTAACAGTTGTTTCTCTTCTTGTAGTTTTCACAATGATTTTCTGTAGTGTAACTGCAATCAAGATTACAACAGGTATCGGTCAGACTGCATCATCAGACAATTCAGGTAATGCAGGTGCTGCAGGTAACGCAGGCAATGCAGGTGCAGCAGGTAATGCAGGCGGCAGCGCAGCAGGCAATGCAGGTTCAGCAGGTAACGCAGGCGGCAGTGCAGACGGCGGAGCAGCAGGCGACGGTGCTGTAACAGAAGACGCAGGCGACCCCAGTGACGTTACATCAAAAGCAGGTGCTGTTGAACTTTACAAGAGAGCACACGCAAAGGTTCTTTCTGAAGCAACATCAGTTACAAGAACACTTGATAACAATACAAACTATAAAGAATATCTTGAAGTAGGCGGCAACTCAGCTCTTGCAGGTGTTGCAAAGACTCTTATGGGTATGTTCCTTGTTGCTAACGAAGAACCTGTTGTTCATTCAGGTGCAGACATTGCAACAAACTTCCCTCCCACAGCTGCAAATGCAGACGGTCTTACAGCTGCAATGATCGGTGATTACAGTGTTACAGAAGAAGGCGATTTCTACATCGTTACTCTTACTCTTAACAGCTCAGAAGAAAACCCTGACCTTGGTGACAATGCTCAGCACCTTATCAGCATCGTTGAAGCAAAGACAGTTGAAGATGCTGCTGCAGGTTTCGTTGGTTTCACAGGTCTCAGAAACGAATACATTGCACCCTCAATTACAGCAAAGATCAACAAGACAACAGAACAGATGGTTGAACTTCACACAATCTGTCCTTCATATATGAAGTTTGACAGAGCTACTGTTATGTCAATCATCAATGTTGATAACGTTGGTATCGGTCTTCAGTACGAAACAAAGTGGACAATCCAGTATTAATAAGTTAAATCAACAGTCGCAGAAATGCGGCTGTTTTTTTTGTGAATATACCAAAATTATCATTCTGTATTAAAAAAAAGTAAAAAAATATGTTTTTTTGCATTAAATACTACTTTACATTCTGTCTGTAAAGTAGTATTATATTATTTGGTGTATACCGTATTATTAAATATGTATATATAAATCAAGGAGGCAATATATCCATGGCAAGAAAAATCAAAACTATGGACGGTAACAACGCTGCGGCTCACGTATGCTATGCGTTTACCGAAGTAGG
>JAZUCO010000183.1:0-6801 GCA_045639185.1 Acutalibacteraceae bacterium | reverse complement strand
GGATTTATAAAATTGTTAAGCTGAACCTGTAGGGACCGATCCCCTGATCGGTCCGTCCTGAAGCTTGATAAGACTTTGCGGAACGATGTGGGCATCGTTCCCTACACGATATTAATTAATCTGTGCGCTAAATTATTGTTTATTGACATTTCATATTCTTTTTTGTTATAATAAAAATAACAAAAAATAGGAGGCAGTTTCTATGTTAGCAAAATTTTTCACAGCATTGGTAACATTCCTTATGGCAATTTCTCCCGCACTTCCTCATCTTTTCGGTCTTCCTGCAATTCCTTCAGGTCAGGAACTCAATCTTGAAGAAAGATTTGAACTTACCTGGTCAGATGAATTCGAAGGTACAGAACTTGACAGATCAAAATGGGTTACAGAATGGTGGGTAACTGAACGTAAGGGCGGTTTCTGGCACGAAGATATGGTTTCTGTTAAAGATGGCAACCTTATTATCACTACAGCATATTTTGATGAACCTCTTGAGAATAAATATCTCGACGAATGGGGCGACGAAATCGATTTCAAAGATTATAAGCCCGGCTGGTACTCAGCTTGTATCACAACAAACGGCACTTTTGAACAGTGCTACGGTTACTATGAAGTAAGCTGTATTCTTCCCAAGTCAGCAGGTATGTGGTCTGCATTCTGGATGATGAATGAAGGCGTTTACAACGTCAATAATTCAGGTCAGGACGGCACAGAAGTTGACATCTTTGAATCAATGTACTATAAAGATGTAAAATGGGGCTTCGGTGATGCAGTTATCAGCGGTATCCATTATGACGGTTACGGCGAAGGTCACAACGGTGACAGCATTGATAAGTGGTATGCAAATAATCCCTATGAAGAGTTCAACACATACGGTCTTGGATGGAACGAAAATGAATACATTTTCTACATCAACGGTATCGAAACAGGCAGACTCTCAACAGGTGGCGTTTCTCAGAATCCCGAATGGCTTCTTCTCTCTTGTGAAGTTGCAGGTGAAAACGGTGTAGCTTATGCTGACAGACACGGTGTTGGTCCCATGAGCATGGAACCCGGTGAAACAGCAGAATTCATCGTAGACTATGTAAGAGTTTACCAGTACAAGTAATAAAAAATCAAGCGGACTGCATTGCAGTCCGCTTTTTATATGATCTGATTAAAGAAGTCCTTTTCTGAGCATTTCCTGAGCTGCAAGCATAATGCCTATCTTACCGCTATGGAAATTGAGTCCGCCCTGCATCCATACTGCAAAAGGCTCACGGAGAGGAGCGTCTGCAGAAAGCTCAATTGATGAGCCTGATGTAAATGCACCTGCCGCCATAATTACCTGACAGGGGTAACCGGGCATATCCCATGGCTCGGGAGTCACATATGAATCAATGGGAGAACCTTTCTGAAGTCCCTGACAGAACGCAATCAGATTTTCGCTGTTTTTGAGTTTGATTGCCTGAATGATATCATGTCTTGTTTCATCAGAAGAGGGAGTTGTTTCAAAACCGAAGCCTTCAAAGAGTGATGCGGCAAAAACTGCAGTTTTGAGTGCTTCACCCACAACGTGAGGAGCGTGGAAAAGTCCCATAAGAATCTCTCTTGTGCTTTCAAGAGATGCGCCAACTTCCTTGCCGAGAGAGGGAGTTGTGAGTCTGTATGAACAAAGTTCAATTGCCTCTTTTGTGCCTGCCATATAGCCACCGCACTTTGCAACACCGCCACCGGGATTCTTGATAAGGCTGCCTACGATAAGGTCTGCGCCCACTGCTGTAGGCTCTGTTTTTTCTACAAATTCACCGTAGCAGTTGTCAACCATAACGAGAGCGTCTGAATTTGCTCTTACAATTTCTATTGCTTTGCCGATTTCAGCAACAGAAAGACTGTCACGGAGTGTGTAACCTCTGGAACGCTGAAGATATACAAGTCTGATTTTGTTTTCTTTAACTGCTTTTTCAATTGCTTCGTAATCAAGATGACCGTTTTCATCAAGGTCTGTCTGAAGATATGTTACACCGAAGTCTGCAAGTGAGCCCTGACCGTTTTTGCCGTCCATACCGATAACGGGACAGATTGTGTCGTAGGGTCTGCCTGTAATGCAGAGCATATTGTCACCGGGACGAAGAAGTGAGAAAAGAGCAATTCCCAGAGCGTGAGTACCGCATGCGATACTGTATCTGATTATTGCATCTTCCGCTCCGAAAACATCGGCAACGATCTTGTCTGCAAGCTCTCTGCCTGAGTCACCGTAGCCGTAGCCTGTTGAACCCCAGAGCTGAGTTTCGCTGACTCTGTTTTCTATAAAAGCATTGAGCACTTTATGCTGATTATACTCTGTCATTTCATCTATTCTTGCAAAAGCTCCCTTTGCTTTTTCGAGAGCTGTTTCTGCAGCAGATGTTATAACAGGATTGAAATTAAAAAAATTATTATCCATCTTATTCACCCGTATATATTTTAAGGATATTGCTTCGTGGTGTCAATAGAAAGATTGCACAATAAGAAGTTTTATGTTACAATTAAAATATACTTATTGAGGATAAAGGTTTATGAGATATCTTAACATAACAAAAGCGGAATTTTTACAGCGTATAAACAGATTTGTTGCAAAAGTCAGACTCGACGGTGAAGAGATAGTCTGTCACGTTAAAAACACGGGCAGGCTCGGTGAATTATTCCTTAAAGGCGCAACTGTTTATCTTGAAGAGAGCAGTAATCCCGATCGCAAAACAAAATATGATCTTGTTGCAATTGAAAAAGACGGTGAGATTTTCAATATCGATTCCTACGCACCCAATCTTGCCGCAAAAGAGTATCTCAGCAAACTTTATCCCGATTGCAGAGTCAGAGCCGAAGTGAAATACGGCAATTCGAGATTTGATTTCTGCATAGAGGGTGAAAATTCAAAAACTTTTGTCGAAGTCAAGGGTGTAACTCTTATAAAAAACGGCACAGCACTTTTTCCCGATGCTCCCACAGAAAGGGGAGTCAAGCACATAAAAGAGCTTATTGAGTGCAAAAAAGAGGGGCTTGGTGCCGAAATTCTTTTTGTTGTGCAGACACGTTTTGCAGAGTGTTTTTCTCCCAATGATGAAACACATCTGCAGTTTGCCGAAGCTTTGCGTGAAGCCGAAAAAGCGGGAGTGAAAATAACAGCCGTAAACTGCGTTATCACTCCGTCTGAAATGATTATTTGCCGTGAAATAAAAACAGACCTCAGGAGGAATATAAAATGAAACTGTCGCTGATACCTGCCCCTTGTGAAATTTCGTATCTTCAGGGTTTTACAAAATGTGATGCGCCCGTCGTCAGAATAACAGACTCTTCTTTGCCTTATGAGGGATTCGAAATTTGTATTGACGGTGAAATCAGAATAAGTGTATCTTCTGAAGCAGGATTTTTCTATGGTGAAAATCTTATAAAACAGATAAAATTCCAATGCGGTCAGAATTTTCCTAATGTTCATATAAAAGATTTGCCCAAATATTCTTATCGTTCTTTTATGATTGACAGTTGCCGCCATTTTGTGTCTGTTGAGAATATAAAAAGAATGATTGATCATTGTGCAAAACTCAGACTCAATGTTTTTCATTGGCATCTTACAGATGACCAGGGTTGGAGAGCAGAAAACAGAAAATATCCCGAGCTTATTGAAATCGGCTCAATAAGATATGCAAACAACTTCGGAGAAGAGCAGAATAACGATGTTCACAAGGGCTATTATACACAAGCACAGATGCGTGAAATTGTTGAGTATGCTCATAAGAATCATATGATAGTTGTACCCGAAATTGATATGCCCGGTCACGTTTCAGCATTGCTTGCATCAATACCGTCTCTCGTGTGCGGAGATAAAAAGGTTGAAATCAAAACATCAGGAGGAATTTTCAAGGATATTCTCTGTGCAGGCAAAGATGAAACTTATGATATTCTGTATGATATTTTTGATGAGATATGCTCTGTTTTCACAGACGAGTATATTCACATAGGCGGTGACGAAGCTCCGAAAATCCAATGGAAAACCTGTACCGATTGTCAGCAGAAAATCAAAGATGAAAATCTGAAAAATGAAGAAATGCTTCAGGGGTATTTTATCAACCGTGTCAAAAATTATCTTTCTCAGAAAGGTAAAAAGGTTATAACCTGGAATGAAAGTCTCAAAAGCGGTATTCTTGACACAGATATCACAGTGCAGATGTGGATGGATAAAAAAGGTGACTGTAAAAAAAGTGATAATCCCATCATCGTGAGTGATTTCTTCCACTATTATGTTGATTATCCTTACACAATGACTCCTCTTAAAAAAGTCTATGATTATAAAACAGACATCAACTCAAAAGTTATCGGTGTGGGCACTCCCATATGGACAGAATATGTGCCAGATATCGAATATATGGAGTATATGTGTTTCCCAAGATTTATTGCGGTTGCGCAGTCAGCATGGTGTCTTAAAAAACCTGCTTATGCTCAGTTCAGAACAGAACTGGAGGAGCTAATGGGTTACTATGATGTAGAAAATGCCGCAGAGCCTGAAGAGTGGGATCCTCCCGTGAAAACACGACTTTCAGGTGTTGTGAATCATTTTGGTTCAATTGCTCCCAATGAAAAAGTCAGAAATTATTTTATAAAAAAGAAGAATAAAGCCAAAAAATAAGAAAATTTATCAATTTATAATAAATATGCTCAAAAATATTGCATTTTGAAAATAATTATTGTATAATACTTACACATATTATTGATATGAACAAAAATCAATCAAGGAGGTATTTTAATGCCTACACAGAAAGTTTCAAAAATTACAACAGAACGCAGTGATCTTTTCCTTCGTGCATCAAAGGGTCATTTTGCTTCAACACATTCTCACAGTAACTACTATATCGATGTTGCTGCACAGAAATCAAGATTGTCTGAAGCAAAAGCAGTTGCCAAAGAGATTTGCCGTAATTACAGATATAACACAAGAATTGTTGACACAATTCTTTGTCTTGACGGCACAGAAGTTATCGGCACCTGCCTTGCTGAGGAACTTACAAAGAATGATTTTATGAATATCAATGCTCATCAGACAATTTATGTTGTCACACCTGAAATGACAGGTTCATCTCAGCTTATTCTCCGTGACAATATTGTGCCTATGGTTAAAGATAAGCACGTGCTTGTTCTTGCTGTTTCTGTTGCATCAGGTAACACTGTTAAAAATGCGATTGAAGCTGTTAAGTATTACGGCGGTGAAGTTGTCGGTATCGGTTCAATCTTTGCCACAACAGAAGAAATTGCAGGTTATGAGGTTGATTCTGTTTTCAATCCCAAAGACCTCCCGGACTATTTCTCAGTGCCTTCTCATGAATGTCCTCTCTGTAAAGAAAAGGTCAAGATTGATGCTCTGATAAATTGCTACGGATATTCAAAACTGTAAAAAATATGCCGACTGCTTTTGCAGTCGGTGTTGTTTGATTTTATACATAAAAAAAGGAGAATTAAAAAATGGATGCATTAAAACCCATTATTTCAATGCTTACAACTATTATTATGACATTGTGTTTCTGGCTTGACATTCCTTGTTACCCCATGGGTGAAGAGCTTGATATGGATAAGTTTGAGATTACTTTTGCCGATGAATTCGAGGGTGAACTTGACAGAAGTGTATGGTCAGGTCATTATCAGTACGGCAATAAGACAGTATCAAGAAAAGGCAGTTACTGGAATCAGTATCTTGCAGAAACAAAGGACGGCAATCTCGTTATTCCCGTGGTTTACCTTGAAGACGGTATGGGTGGCGAAGGTGCAGGCTGGTACACAGCAGGTGTCGATACAGATGCAGACGCTCCCAACGGATTCAGTCAGAAGTTCGGTTATTTTGAATGCAGATGTATTCTTCCCGAGGGCGCAGATGTATGGAGTGCATTCTGGCTTATGAACAGCGGTGTATTTGATGTTGACGGCACAGGTCAGGACGGCACAGAAATCGATATCTTCGAAAGTGACGGATATGAAAAGCTTCTGAAGTACAATGTTTCATCAAATCTTCATTTTGACGGTTACGGTGATGCACATCAGAAGATGGGAGCAAAGAGATTCCTTCTCTCAAATAACCCTTATGAAGAATACAACACATACGGCCTTGAATGGAATGAAGATGAATATATCTTCTACATCAACGGTGTTGAAACATTCCGCACATCATTCGGCGGTGTTTCTCAGAATCCCGAATATCTTATTCTCTCAGTTGAAATGCGTGGCGAAGACGGTATCCCCTCAGAAAGAGCAAATGCTCCCGCAGACGGCGCAGAATTCATCATCGATTACGTAAGAGTTTATCAGTATAAAGATATGGCATAAAAATAACCTCCTTGTATTTGGTAATACCATTTTACAAGGAGGTCTGTGTTTTGTCGAATGTGTGGATTAATTTTGGCAGCCGCTGTCGAAATTATTTTTGTTTAATGATGATATATAAACAAAAAATCCGAAGCAATCGCCGATTGGCAATAGTTTCGGATTATTTGCTTTTGGTGGAGATGGCGGTATTCGAAGGCTGACGCCTTCGGCTGATTCGATTATATGTCCCTCGTGTCTCCGCCTTTGGCGAACCGACATGAGATGGACTATTCGGTTTCGAATACCTTGTTATTGCAACTTTTCAAAATAAAAATAACACCTCAAACGAGGTGTTATTTTTTATGGTGGAGATGGCGGTATTCGAAACCGCGTCCGAAAATTCATTCTCTCAGCTTTCTACGAGCGTAGCCGATAAATTAAATCTCTCCCTTTACACGCCTGTCGGCAGGCTTATATCGGGACAGCTCCGTTATGCAT
>JAZUCO010000182.1:0-7689 GCA_045639185.1 Acutalibacteraceae bacterium | reverse complement strand
CCGCTTCTGAATTTATTTATCGCATCATCAAGCTCTGCGCCTGTGTGCGACATATTGTATTCACTCACGAAAGCACCTCCGTTATAAAAGAATTTATATCATTTCCCGAATAAGCACTCACATAGCTTTCATCAGTACCTGAGCCGTTGCGTTTTGCAAGAATGTATCTGCCGTCGGAGCCTTTTACGGCTTCACCTGACGAAGTATAAAGCTGACAGGTATCATTCCATACACCGTCTGCATTCATAACATAAACACTTATGAGATAATCTCCGTCGGAGTCAAGCTCTGAGAATTCAATATCAAATGAGAAAGACGCAGACGGAGTACCGAGCGTCACAACACCGTTTGAAACGGAGATATCATCTGAAAGAAGACAATATCCCGTTCCTTTTTTATGCGGCTGACCCTTTTTTGTGGCTCTGACTTCATACGCATACACATTCTCATCTGAGCTGACGGTAACTGAAGCTTTCAGATGATTGCTTATTCTGTTTCTGTCTGTGCTGATAGTAAGCATATCATATGCTCCAGTTACCGCTGAGGGCACTCTTCACAAAGACTTTCACGATTTTTACACCGTCACCGGGTGAAACAGCGGCAATATCAGCACCGTAGATAACAGCGCAGGTGTCATTATTGGCTTCAATGTTTTTCACTGCTTCAAGGTGTGATTTACCCTTTGTAACAAGCGCACCGCAGGCATCAATACCTGAGCCGTGTGTTGTGGGAATTGAAACGTTGGTAACATTGTTATGTGCCGCATTGATATCTTCAACGAGCATAACTTTGATTTCGCTGATATCTTCATCATAGCCGAAAACTACAGCGCAGTTATCCTTACCCTCCACAAGTGAAATCTTTGCTCTGTCAACAGAGATATCGATAATTGACGGCAATTTGAGATAAATTGAAATTGTATCTAATGCTGTTGCAGATTCATTCCACACATCATCTCTTAACTTCACATATACTGTTTTGACACCGTCACCGTCGGTAAGAGTGATGTTTTTTGAGGGCTGATATGTTTCCCATACACCATCTGCCTCTGTGGGTGCAGATGCTGTACCCCATATTTTCATCTGATACCCCGTAAGGTCGGTATCGGCACAGGTTATTGTGAGCTGTGCTGCTGTTGAGGTGGCTTTTGTTTCGTCACCGTTGATTTTCACCGTAACCCCTGAGGGGCCTATGGTATCAAGAGTTAAATTTATATAAGATGCCATTTTTATTCTCCTTTGTTTTCTGTATTTTCAAGTGCGATATATACATAAGGTCTGTTTCTCTTGTCTCTGTCGTATATAACGCTTTTGTTTTTTGCGATTATCTGTTTTATTTCAAGGGGATAATATTCCTTGCCCTTATGAAGAAACATTATGTCCCCTCCTCGATGAAATACAACGATTTTTCACTTCGTTCAGCATGAGAAAGTCTGTTGTATTCCGCTCTTGTGCCGAACCACCAGTCCGGCAATTCAAAAACCTGGGTTCTTGCATCTTCATATGTGACTGTAAGTCGGTTTTCCTCCTGACTTATATGTCTGATGCCTGCACCTCTCGGCCCCGTGGGAGGAGTGGTGACACAGATTTCGGGACAGATTATCTGTGCTTCCACACAATTACAATTATTCATTGTTCAGCCTCCTTAACACAATAAGCTGATTCATCGGCTTGTTTCTTTCATCAAGGGACGGAAGAATAACTGTTCTCTTATCACTTGCGTCGATAATACCAACTTCAAAGATATATTCACCTGCAGGAAAAGACTGTGAAAAATTGAAATGTTCGCTGTAGGACTCATAAAAACAGACAGTATTGTAAGGCGGTTTGCTTTCTGCAACGATTATGTAATATCTGTAGTCTGACGGCAGTTCGTACTTTTCCCCGTTTTCGGTGTGCCTGACAACAAAGTTGATATTATTATATTCAGGAATAATGAGTCTGTTGATTATCATATTGCAATTCTCCTGTCAGTTTCTTCATAATAAGTTTTAAGTTTTTCTGCGGTAATTTTAAGGTCAGTGAGTTCTTCATAAAGAATCAGAAGATCTCTTTTGAGAGAAAATACCGCATCGGTGTCATTTGCCTTTTTTGCAAATGAAATTTTTGTTTTCACATTTTCAATAAGCTGTTTTGTCATTCTTATTGATTCATCATAATCAAGCGCAAGTTCATAAAGCGATTTTTTCATGCTACAGTCTCCTTTCCGTCTGCACATCTTATGATTTTGAAATTGAAATCTGCAGGCAACGGTTGTCTTCCGTCAATCAGATAGTTATAAAGCACAACATATTTCATATTGCTGTAAATCTTCTTTTTTGATTTCTCATAAATTCGTCTTACCGTTTCTTTAGGAATACCGTATGACTGAGCTATTGTGTTGAAAGACCTGTGTCTGAACCAATACTGTTTAACAACAAGTCTTTCTGTTTCGGTCAGTTCGTTTTCTATAACGGCAGACAAAACATCAGTTTCGGTTATCCGTCCTGCAGAATAAAGACAGCCTCTGCATTCACTGTCAATTTTCTTCATATCATCAGAGGCTACGGCATCTTCATCTTTGAATCTGCCAAGTGATGATATATAAGTGTTGTCTTCCATTTTTTCATCTCCTTGTAAGCGGAAACAGATTGCTTTTCTGTTCCCTGAAGTTAAGTTTTTATATCAGAACATTTGTTCTTACCAAGATCAAGTGTAGGGTGTTTTTTAACTTTTGTCAATGGTTTCTGAGCGTTCTGTTTTTAAGGTACGAAAAACTGTCAGTACACACATACAGAAGAATGCGACCGCATAAATGTGTATTTGCTCTTGATTATTTTTTAAGTTTAATATATTATTAATACTGAGTTAATATTTTGAAATATAATATATAAAGAGTTTTATGTATAAAGGAGTGGTATGAATGATAAACAAACTTGCTTTGCGAATTACAATGTATCCCAAAAGAGTAATCCTTATCGCAATCCTGTTGATTATTCCGTCTGTACTCGGTTTTATATTCACACCCGTTAATTACGATATACTTTCCTACTTACCTGGTGAACTTGACTCGGTAAAGGGTATCAATATTCTTGACAAGGATTTCAATGAAGCCTCAATGGGTATTGTGGTGCTCAAAGATATGGAATGGGACGAGATAAAAACCCTTGAACACAATGTTTCTGAAATCGAAGCGGTCAAAACAGTGCTGTGGCTCGGCGCAATGTCAGAATCACCGATTCCCCTTTCAATGTTCCCGGACGGAATATCATCTATGCTCTATTCGGAAGACGGTTCAAGCACGCTGATGATGATTCAGTTCAATACTCCCGGTTCATCGGAAGGAACACTTGATGCTATTAATCAGATCAGCAAAATGCTGCCGCCTCAGTGTAAGATAAGCGGTACTGCTGCCATGACTCTTGACATAAAAAATATGCTTATGGAGCAGACTCCGTTCTATGCGGCAATCGGCATCACACTGGCACTTATTGCACTGGGACTTACAATGGAATCATTTATGCTTCCCGTTGTTCTGCTTCTTGCTCTCGGCATTTCAATTATCTACAATATGGGCACCAACTTTATGTTTGGTCAGATTTCGTTCATCACTCAGGCTATTGCTGCAATTCTTCAGCTTGGCGTCACAATGGACTACTCAATCTTCCTTATTGACAGATACAGCGAAGAAAAGCCCAAATACAGAACTCGTGAAGCTGCAATGGCAAAGGCTATCAAAGGAACATTCGCATCACTTGCAGGTTCATCACTCACAACTGTTTTCGGTTTCCTTGCACTCTGCTTTATGAGTTTCACACTCGGTCTTGACCTCGGTATTGTTATGGCAAAGGGTGTTATGCTCGGTATCATTACAGTTGTAACAGTACTCCCGGCAATGATTCTTGTGTTTGAAAATGCAATCAACAAAACACGTCACAAGAGTCTTGTTCCCTCTTTCAGCGGACTCAACAAAGTCACAATAAAACTGAGAAAAGTCATTGCAATTATTTTTGTTATTCTCATTGTCCCCTCATGGTTCGCACAGAGCAATGTTAAAAAATACTACAATATGATGGATGCAATGCCCGAAACAATGAACTCCATTGCTGCAATGAATTCTCTTAAAGAAGATTTCAATATGGCAAGTATGAACATGATTCTTGTTGATGCAAATATGCCCGACACAAAAAAAATTGAACTTGCAGAAAGACTCGGTGAGCTTGACGGTGTTTCTGCCGTTCTGGGACTGAGTTCCGCTATGGGCACCGCAATTGACGCTTCGGTAATCCCCGATTCAATGAAGTCAATGCTTATTGCAAACGGCAAAGAACTTATTGTTGTTA
Organism: Acutalibacteraceae bacterium; assembly: GCA_045639185.1. Classification (GTDB taxonomy): domain Bacteria; phylum Bacillota; class Clostridia; order Oscillospirales; family Acutalibacteraceae; genus UBA1081. Next base: position 3,368 of record JAZUCO010000182.1, on the reverse strand, counting down.
ACTCAGTTTATTCACCTGCTACAGACGAATGTAATGAACAGGTTGAAACAATCGTAAAAATCATTAAGGAATATGACAAAGATGCTTACCTTACAGGTGAAGCACCTATGTACAAGGACCTTGTTGAAGTTACCGACCGTGACTTCATTGTTACAAACATCATTTCGATTGCTGCGATTTTCATACTGATTGCAATAATTTTCAAATCAATATCAATTCCCTTTATTCTTGTTATATCAATTGAACTTGCAATCTGGATAAACATTGCAATATCATTCTTAATAGGTGAAGAAATCTGTTTCATCACACCAACAATCATAAGTTGTGTTCAGCTTGGTGCAACTGTTGACTATGCAATTCTGCTGACAACACGTTTCCGTGAAGAAATTCAGAACGGCAAAGAAAAGAAAGAAGCAATGAAAATTGCAGCAGACTCTTCACACCGTTCAATTTTCCAGAGTGCGCTCATATTCTTTGCGGCAACATTCGGTGTATACCTTGTTTGCGACATCGATATGGTCCGTTCAATCTGTATGATGCTTGCAAGAGGTGCATTTATCAGCGCAATCGTCATTATGGTATTCCTGACACCCGTGCTTGTTGTAAGTGAAGGTTTCATCAACAAGACAACCTTCAGATGGAGAGTCAAAAAGAATGTCACAGAACTCAGCGACGACGATTTTGACAATTATTTTGAAGACGATGAAGATGAAGACGAAGATGATGATTCAGCCATCAGATTCATTCCCATTACCGAAGATTACGAAGACGGAGAAAATCAACATCCTGCAAGAACAATTCAGGTGAAAGAAGTCAAGAAACCGTCACTTCCGCCATCATCAATCCCTGTGGCAAGGGCTGTTTCAAAACAACAGACACACAGAATCGCAAAAGTTCCTATTAACAGAAACACCCCACCTGCTCCTGCAGAAATGATTTCTGATAAACTTGCAGACGATGTTGCTGCAAAAATCATTGAAAAAATCCTTAAAGAATCAGAAAAAGGAGATGAATAAGGATGAAAAATATATCACTCATTAAAAGAATCACTGCATTGCTCGTTGTTGCAGTTATGTTGATACTCACATCCTGTGACGCAACACCCGTTGATGAAGAATTCTCAACAGGCGATGAACAGCAAGTTTTCAATCTTTATAACGAAACATCTGAAAACGTAAAAAAGAGTGAAACTGTATATGCTAACCTTGATGCAAACGGCAATGTAAAACTCATCACGGTTTCAGACTGGCTCCACGCAGACAGAACAGCACTTTACATTGATGACACAACAACTCTCACAAGCATTGTTGCCACAAGAGGCAATTATTCATCATTCGGCAAAGACGGCTCACTCAGATGGCACACAGATTCTTCTGACGTTTACTATGAAGGTACATCAACAACTCCGCTTCCCGTTGACATCAGCATAAAATATTTCCTTGACGGTGTTGAAACAGCACCTGCAAACCTCGTCGGTAAAAGCGGTAATTTCACAATGGAAGTCACAATGAAAAACAACGTTTACCGTGAAGTTGACATTGGCGGTGAAACAGTTACTCTTTATGCTCCTCTTGTAACAGTCGGCGGAATGATGCTCTCTTATGAAAACTTTGCAAACATTTCTGTTTCAAACGGTATGTCTGTCGGCGGAGGCAGTTATGAAGTAGTTGTTATGGCGGCTGTGCCCGGTATCAACGAAAGCCTTAAACTCAACACAATTGACACTTCTGCAATCAGCGGTTTTTCATTCTCAGACACATTCTCCGTTTCTGCAACCGTAACAAACTTCTCTATGTCAGACGTTTATTTTGCAGTTTCTCCCCTTTCATCACTCAACTTTGATTTCGAAATGCCCGAAACAATTGAAGATGTAAAGGATATTCTTACAGAAATCAAAGATGTTCAGGCTGTGCTTGAACAGATTGACCCTGAAAATGTGCTGATGAATTTTATGACAGACACACAGCAGGTAAGAGAAATGCTTGACATTATGCAAAAAGGTCTTAATGTTTACAACGAAAACAAAAAGATGCTTGAAACAATGTCTGAAATTCTCACTCCCGAAAACATAGAGACACTTTCAAACTTCCTTTCAACTCTCGATAAGGAAGAAATGGACTCTCTTATGAGCCTTATGTCAAATCTTCCCGCACTTTCAAACGTAATCACATCACTCAAAGACCTTTCAGACGGACTTGAAGAAGTAAAGCCTATTCTTGACAGTTTCTCAGCAGCAATGGAAGATCCCGAAATTGCAGCATCAATGGAAAGACTCCCCGAAACACTTGCAACTCTTTCAGAGCTTATGACATTCCTCAATGAGAATGAAGAGCTTCTTGATGTTATGACAGCACTTCTTGCATCTGAAGATGTGAATGAGCTTACAGACATACTTGATCAGATTGAAAGCGGAAACATTGACCTTAGCAATACAGACCTTTCAGGACTTCCCGAAAACTCAGAAGAAATCATTGAAAGAATGAAACCCTGGCTTGAAACTGACTACAAGATTTACACAACAGCTCCTGATTATATGGAAACAAGCTGTACTTTTATTCTCAAGACAGACCCAATCAAATAAAACACAACCTGAAAACAGCCGATACACAAAAATGTGCATCGGTTGTTATACTTTACATATGTTCATAAATTGTTAAAAAAATAGTTGCAATTTCTTAATTTATAATCTATAATGAAATTACATTATCAGAAAAAAGGTCGTGCAGTTAATTATGAAACCACCCCGTTTATTATCAATCATCATTGCAATTGCTATCCTTTCATCATCTTTACTTACTGTTGTATCAACAGCAGAAACCGAGGGCTATTCGGGATATCTGAATATGGCAAAGCTTTCAAAGGCTGAAGTTGTGGCTCTTACAAAAGATCACAATGTATCTTCACCGTTGAGTTTCTATGTATCAAAGCCCTCAGTTACAGCACCATACTCTATGGGGCAGGTCAGAAACGATATGCAGCAGAATGCCCTTGAGAGAATGAATGCATACCGCAGACTTGCAGGTCTTCCTCCTGTCACAATAGACAGCGAATACACACATCTTGCTCAGGCTGCATCAGTAGTCAATGCAGTAAACAATGAAATGACTCACTACCCTAAAAAACCTGCAGATATGTCAGACACTTTATTTAATGACGGATATGAGGGTGCAAGCCACAGCAACATTGCCTGCTACAAGGGTTATGAACCTCTGACAGGTCCGATCTCTTTTTCTGTTGACCTCTGGATGGACGACAGCGACGAATACAACATTGACAGACTCGGTCACAGACGCTGGGTTCTGAATCCCACAATGGGCGCAACGGGTTTCGGCTGCGCAACATCAACAGACGGTTGGGTACATACAGCT
>JAZUCO010000181.1:0-7127 GCA_045639185.1 Acutalibacteraceae bacterium | reverse complement strand
TATCTGTTAACTCGTTTACAACTATTTCATTGCGTATTTCCTGATTAAGATTACAGAATTTGATACCTTTCTTTATTTCAATATGATTTTTGCCGAGTTTTTCAGCTAGGTCAGATGAATCATTGAAATATTCAAGCAATGTTTCAATACTTTCTGCTTCTTCAAAGAAAAATAAATTACTGCGCTGAATATTCTCAATCATAGAGAATAAAGCACTCTTTTCTCTTGAAACAGACATAAGAACACAAGGAACAGTACTGAGTCCAACCATTTTAGCAGCTCTGAGTCGTCTTTCTCCTGAAATAAGTTCATAAAAGTCTTCTGTTTTCCTGACAATCAAAGGCTGAATGATTCCATTATTCTTTACAGACTTTGCAAGTTCATTCAGTTCTTTATCACAAAAAACACGTCTGGGCTGATCCGGATTGGGTAATATGTAATCAACAGGTATAAGTAAAATTGATCCGCCTTTTTTAATTTCTTTTTCATTGAGTTTCAATTCTTATTCCTCCGGCATAATAAAAGAACCGATGTGCTTCAGTTGATAACTGAATAATAACACATCGGTTCTGAATTTTTTAATGGATTTTGTAAAAGGAATTTTATATTTTTTAATGAATAATTGAAGTTTAGAGAGGTTTTTTGGAAATCTGACCCATATTTCTGGGGTATTTTGAAGAAATCTGCGATACTTTTTTTGCAATAATTATATTTCTTGCATCGCCATTATGAATATTATAATGAATATCTTCATATAATTCTGAATTAAGTTTTTTGAAAGCGGCAATACCTGTAACTTTTTCTTCTTCTGAAATATCACCTTTCATAGATACAAACTTGCCGCCTACCTTAACAAGAGGTAAACAGAATTCAGAAAGAATTCTCAATTGTGCGACTGCTCTTGCTGTTACAAAGTCAAACTTTTCACGGTATTCAGGATTTTTTCCTGCCTCTTCGGCTCTTGAATGAATAACCTGAGCCTCAAGTCCCAGCTGAGAAAGAAGATATCTGATAAAATCAAGTTTCTTATTTACAGCATCAAACATTGTTACATTAAGTTCATCACCTGCGATAAGTATAGGTACACTCGGAAAACCTGCACCGCAACCTACATCGGCAACAGATTCACCTTTTTTAATTCCGGAATATTTGAAAAATGCAAGGCTGTCTGCAAAATGTTTTATAACAATATCATCAGGCTGAGTTATTGCAGTAAGGTTTACTTTCTCATTATAAGCCACAAGCTCACGAGCATATATATCAAATTTATCTGCAATTTCGTCTGTTATATCAACACCGAATTGAGCAGCAGAAACTTTAAGAAGTTCTTTTGAAATAAACATAATCAATCAAAACCTTTCTATATAAATTTTAATCAATTTAAGTTCTTTGTCAATAGAGATTTTGCATTTATATAATGAAAATAAAATAAATAACAAAAGATATATAAATTTGCTTGATTTAATTTGAATATCGTGATATAATAACTTAGAATCGTATAATAGCGCGTATAAGGTACATAAAATCAATTTTTACTATTTTACATATAAAACCATTACTCAGAAAAATCCCAATTACAGACCGCACAGAGAGGAAAATAAAAAATGGACACATTAAAAGAAGTATGGGATCAAGTGCTTGAATTTTGCAAAGAAAATATGTCCGAAACACTTTACAAATTATGGATCAAAGATCTTGAGACTCCTGAATTCATAAATGATCAGATAGTAATTTCTGCAGCAAACGATTTTAAGAGAAGTGTTATAAGCACAAGATTCGACCCGATTTTCAAAGAAGCATTTATGGCAACACTCGGCCTTGAATTCGACATCGTTTACAAGGTATCAGATAAAAACAACACTTTACTTGAAGAAACACAGGAAAGTGAAGAAACAAACACAAACAAAAACGGTAAGAATTACGACTTCGACAGTTTCATTGTCGGTTCATCAAATAAACTTGCTCATGCTGCTGCATGGAGAGTTGCTACAAGTGAACAGGGTATTGTTTATAACCCTCTTTTCATTTATGGTAACTCAGGTCTCGGCAAAACACATCTGATGATGGCTATTCAGAATGAGCTGAGAAAAAAAGATAAAGATATAAACATTGTTTATGTAACAAGTGAAAATTTCATTAATGACTATATCACTTGTGTTAAAAACAAAGACAACAGACCTTTCAGAGAAAAATACAGAAAAGCTGATGCTCTTTTTATTGACGATATTCAGTTTATCAAAAATAAAGAGTCAACACAAGAAGAATTTTTCCATACTTTCAATGAACTTATTGAATACGGCAAACAGATTGTAATTACATCTGACCGTCCTCCCAAAGAAATTGAAGGACTTGATGAACGTATCAAATCAAGATTTGAAAGCGGTCTCATTGCAGATATCAAACCCCCTGAAATAGAGATAAGAACTGCAATTATTGAAAAGAAAGCTGAAGAATACGATCTTAAGCTTTCACCCTCTATTGTAAATTACATTGCAGAAAAAATCAAAAATAACATCAGACAGCTTGAAGGTGCTGTAAATAAAATTGCAGCAATGAAATCTCTTCACGGCACAGAACCTACAATGGGTAATATCCAGCAGATTATTCAGGATATTTCAACAGACAATAAGCCTGTTTCAACAACCATTGATGAAATCATTGAAAGCGTTGCAGACCTTTTTGATGTTTCAGAAGAAGATATCAAATCAGAAAAAAGAAATGCTGATATTATTGTTGCAAGAAACGTCTCAATGTACATAGTAAGAGAAATCACAGGTCTTTCTCTTGAAGCTATAGGAAACAGTTTCGGCGGTAAAAAGCATTCAACAGTAAAATACTCTGTTGATAACGTTGCAAGCAGAATTAAAACTGACGTAAAATTCAAAAACAGCGTCTATAATATAATCAAACATTTCAAGGATGTATGATTTTATAAACATTTTTCAGACGTTCATAATGTTCAAAAGAATAACATAGTTTTGAACAAGTTTTTACTTATAAACATTCACTTTTGAACATTCTGAACAATTTAGTTATTTTTCTTTTTAGGAATTATTTTATTAACATTTTTTAACACTGTTTTTAACACCGTAAAAACAGCAAAAAATCTTTATATATCAACACTTATTCAGTTTTTGAACAGTTTGAACGGCAACTAATAATAATACTATATATATAAGTAAAGTATAGTTATGTAAAGCAACCGTGAAAACGAAAAAGTATTCAGAAGGGAGAAATGCGGTACACATAAGTGTAGAAAACCCGCATTGCAATCAAAATGAAAATTATATGCAATACTTCCATTCTTGCAGAAGCAGCTATGAATGTACAGAAAGCTGTTATGACAAAAACAACAATGCCTATTCTTGAAGGTATTCTGTTTTCTACAACCGAAAACGGAGTAAAGCTTACAGGCTATGACCTTGAAATAGGTATTGAAACAACGATTGCTGCAGATGTTATCGAAGAAGGCTCCATTATTATCAATGCAAAGACTTTCTGTGACATCATAAGACATATCCCATATGATAAAATAATATTTGAAACAGATGAAAAACTTCAGTGTAAAATATACTGCGGTGATATTGAATATTATATGACAGGTATCAATCCCAAAGATTATCCTGACCTTCCCGTTATTATAAATGGTAAAAATCTTGATGTATCATATAAAATTCTCAAAGATATGATAAAGAAGACAATTTTCTCTGTTTCTGTAAAAGACGTAAGAGTTATTCATAACGGTATCAAATTTGAAATCAAACCCGGTGAACTCAGACTTGTTGCAATCGATTCACACCGAATTGCAATTAGAAAAGAATTCACACAGTATAATGACGAAGAAATTTCATTCGTTGTCCCCTCAAAGACAATGGGCGAAATAATGAAACTTATTCCCGAAGGAGAAGGTTTTGTTAAAATCGGCCTTGGCAGACGTCATATTCTCTTTGAAATTGAGGGATATACAATCATCTCAAGACTTCTTGAAGGCGAATTTATGAAATATGAGACAATTCTCAGCAGCACAATCAATACAGCAGTAAGAGTCAAGACAAAAGATATCATCAGTTGTGTTGAACGAGTATCACTTATCACAAGTGACAGATTCAAGGCTCCTCTTAAACTTGAATTCAAGGATGATGAACTCAGAATCTCAGCTGCAACAGCTCTCGGTACTGCTAACGATAAAATGGATGTTTCAATAAACGGTAATGATATTGAAATCGGTTTTGCTTCAAGATATCTTCTTGACGCTCTCAGAGCAAGTGAAGAAGAGGAAGTACTTATCCAGATGACAAATTCACTCAAACCCGTTTATATTGTTCCTACATCAGGGGAATCTTTCCTTTATGTAATTCTTCCCGTAAGACTTGCAGAATAAATATAAAGAAGAGATATTATGAAAAAAGTTATAAAAGTCAAAGTAATTAAAAAAGAAGAGAAAACAGTCAGAATTGATCCTCCTTTTATAAAACTTGACGCACTTCTCAAATTGTGTGATATTGCACAGACAGGCGGCCACGCAAAGATTCTTATTCAGGACGGACTTGTTGAAGTAAACGGTGAAGTCTGTGATCAGCGAGGCAGAAAGATAAAAGCCGGTGATAAAGTGCGTTTTGAAAACACAGTTTATTCGGTAGAAGAAAAATGAACGTAAAAAAGCTTAATATTAACAATTTCAGAAATATTGAGCATATGGAAATTGAACCGAGTGAAGGTATAAACATTATTTTCGGTGAAAATGCTCAGGGTAAAACAAATCTTGTTGAAAATATCTGGCTTTTCAGCGGTTTCAGGTCATTCAGAGGTTCAAAAGATAATGATCTTATAAGATTCGGTGAAGATTTTTTAAGAACTGAGATGGATTTTTACGGCGCGGGCCGTGATCAGAACGCAAAACTTATTATTTCCCGTCAGCAGAAAAAAATTCTTCTCAATTCAGTTCCTCTTACTGCCGCTTCAAAGCTTATAGGTAATTTCAATTGCGTTGTTTTTGCGCCGTCATATCTTTCACTTGTAAAAGGAAACCCTTCAGAGAGAAGAAAGTTTCTTGATTCAGCTTTGTGTCAGTTCAGACCGTTTTATGCAAAACTTCTTACCGATTACAATAAAATTCTCATTCAGAGAAATTCTTTACTTAAAGAATTGAAACATAACAGAAGAAATTATGAATTTCTTGAAATCTGGAATGAGAATATGGCTGTAAAAGCTGCTCAGATAATAGGTGAAAGAGTAAAATATCTTAAAATGCTCACAGAAACTTCATCCGGGATTTATTCGGGGCTTTCAAGAAACAAAGAAAACCTCACTCTTGAATATATGCTCAAGGTTTCTGCAAACAGATATGAAAAAGTTACTGATGAAATCGATCCTGACAGAATCAGAGAGCTTATAAAATCGAGCGAAAACAGCGATATACTCTACGGAACAACAAATGTAGGTTCCCACAGAGATGAAGTGAATATAAAAATAGACGGTATTTCGGCAAAGAATTTCGGTTCTCAGGGTCAGCAGAGGTCTGCAGCCCTTGCACTTAAACTCGGTGAAGCTGAAATACTCAAAGAAATAACAGGAGAGAGACCTGTTGCACTTCTTGATGATGTTATGAGTGAGCTTGATGTTCACCGTCAGGACTATATACTCAATCATATAAGAGACTGGCAGGTGTTCATAACCTGCTGCGAACCGTCAACTGTTTTAAGACTTTATGACGGTAAAACATTTGAAATAAGAAACGGAAGAATAATCTGATGTATCTTCATTTAGGTCACTCAACTGTAATCACAACAGATGATCTTATCGGCATTTTTGATATGGACGTTACAACCGTTATGAAATCTTCAAGGGATTATCTCAGCAGGGCTGAAAAAAACGGTGAAGTTGTAAACGTTTCATATGAACTGCCCAAATCATTTGTAGTGTGTTCAGACGGTAATAATTCAAAAAAAGTATATATAACACAGATTGCTCCTTCAACTCTGTTGAAACGAGCTAAATCCAGACAGTTTGAATAACTGTAACAGAAAGGATGTTTATTCTTGGACGAAGAAAAGAAAGAATTCAATGCTGCCGATTTTGAAAAGATTGACAGCAGCATTAAAAATGAAGAAAATGCAGAACTTGAAACAATGGACACCGTTGTAACAGACGAATACGGTGCAGGTCAGATTCAGGTTCTTGAAGGTCTTGAAGCAGTCCGTAAGCGTCCCGGTATGTATATCGGTTCAACGGGTATCAGAGGTCTTCATCACCTTGTTTATGAAATCGTTGATAACTCTATCGACGAAGCACTCGCAGGTTACTGTACAAATATTGACGTTGCAATTCTCCCCGGAAATGTTATTGAAGTAAGAGATAACGGTCGAGGCATTCCTGTTGATATCAATGAGCAGCAGGGACTTCCCGCTGTTACTGTTGTTCTTACAGTGCTTCATGCCGGCGGTAAATTCGGCGGTAGCGGTTATAAGGTATCAGGCGGTCTTCACGGTGTTGGTTCATCAGTTGTTAACGCTCTTTCAGAATGGCTTGAAGTTGAAGTTTCAAGAAACGGCAATATTTATAAGCAGAGATTTGAAAGAGGTAATATTGTATCAGACCTTGAAATTATAGGTAAGAGTGAAACAACAGGTACACTTGTACGTTTCAAGGCAGACCCCGAAATTTTCACAGATACAACTGTTTATGAGTTTTCAACACTCCAGACAAGACTCCGTGAAAGTGCATTCCTTAATGCAGGTCTTGCTATCACACTTTCAGACTATCGTGATGATGAAAATCCTCTTACTGAAGAATATTGCTATCACGGCGGTCTTTCAAGTTTTGTAACTTTTGAAACAGAATCAAGAGCACTCACTGCAATTCACGAAAAGCCCATGCATTTTTCAACTGTTGTGGGTGATAAGTATGCGGAAGTTGCTATGCTTTACAATGACGGCTACAATGAAACAATACTTTCATTTGCAAATAACGTAAGAACAATCGACGGAGGTACTCACGAAGAAGGCTTCAAGAGAGCACTTACAAGAGTATTCAACGATTACGGCAGAAAGTACGGTCTTCTCAAAGAGGCAGACAAAAATCTTTCAGGTGACGATGTCCGTGAAGGTCTTTGCTGTGTAATCAGCGTC
>JAZUCO010000180.1:0-3430 GCA_045639185.1 Acutalibacteraceae bacterium | reverse complement strand
CGATGCTACGCATCGTGAAGTTGCTTCGCAGAGAAGTGCCTGCGGGCGTGAGTGGCACACTTAACTTCACGTTGTGCGCAGCGCAATACTTCACAGTGGCAATGCCACAGCTTCACTTGGCGGAGCCAAACTTCACTATTAATTGAAATTTAGCGAATCTTATGTTGTAATTTATTAGATAAATTCCAATTTGTCTAATAGATTTGTTACACTACTTTTGCTTACTTTTGCCTTAATTCTGCTCCGTTTGGTTACTTTTTCGAACTAAGTGTGCCTTGCGTCACGATAAGCACACCTTCGGTGCGTGAAGCGATGCTACGCATCGTGAAGTTGCTTCGCAGAGAAGTGCCTGCGGGCGTGAGTGGCACACTTAACTTCACATTGTGCGCAGCGCAATACTTCACAGTGGCAATGCCACAGCTTCACTTGGCGGAGCCAAACTTCACTGAATATGTTTTATGCTATAATCAACTTTATGTATAATACAACACTATCAATTTCTTGTACCCCTTGACAATCGGTGCAAATTTTTTTATTATTGCATTATAAGATATAAAAGGAGATTACACTTATGTCAGCATTTCTTTCACAGATTGTGTCATTTTTTACGGCAATTATTCTTGTTGTAACAAACTTTTTCGGTATTGATTACGATATGAGTGATAAAAAGGTTGATGATTTCAAGGTCACAACATACATAAGGGGTGAATATGTGCAATCTCCCGACAGCATTCATCCCGAAGATTTTGATATTGTGACAGATGTTATTTTGTTTGAATGTGCATCTTTCAATGCAGAGGGTGAAGTTGTCTGCTATGAGCCCGTTCTTTCAACAGCTCTTGCAAACATCCGCAATGCAATCGGTGACAGAGATGTTCATATAACGCTCAACCTTCTCGGCCCGAGGGGTGTAACAGACTCCGATGTGTGGGAAGAGCAGATGGAAGTACAGAGCATTGAGCACAATAAGGCATTCAATAGCGGTGTGCTTGAAGACAATATCATAGAAGTGCTTGAAAAATACGATTTTGACGGGGTTCATTTTGATTATGAATACCCTCTTTCATCTGATGCATGGAAGCATTATAATAAATTCCTTGTATCACTTGATAAAAAGCTTGGTGATTACACTCTCGGTGTTGCAGGTAATTCATGGAATATTAAATTCACACCTGCTGCAATTGCCGCTATCGACACTTTTGAAGTAATGCTTTATGATATGGTTGACGAAGAAGGCAGACACGCAACTTACAAAGATACAATCACTATGGCTGCAAGTGTGGGAATTTACGGTATGCCTATTGAAAAGGTTAATATCGGCCTTGCGTTCTATTCAAGACCCTCAGATATGTCTGCATACTGGTACGGATACAACGGGTGTTATGATGGTATTGATGAAAACGGCTGGTATCATTGTGATGTTATCGACAAGGATTTCTGGTTCAATACCCCTGATGTTATTGCAGATAAGACAGAGTATGCAATCAATCACGGTTTCGGCGGTGTTATGGTATGGCACTATAATTGTGACCTGCCTTCAAGCCACGAAGACTCACTTCTCAGAGCAGTAGGTGAGACCATAGTAAAGAATTATTGAGAATAATATTTTGATTTGAAACAAAAAAACGGCGGTACAGTCCTTGTGGATTGTGCCGCCTTGGTACTTTATTTATTGAAATTCAGAATTTCTTCAGTTGAGGGCATTGATGAATCTGCACCCATACGGCTGACGGAAATACTGCCTGCCTTGTTACCCATATCGCAGGCGGCATAGATATCACCGCTTTTTACAAATTCAAGAGCCATTGCAGCCGTGAAACAATCGCCTGCTGCTGTGGTGTCAACCACTTCAGCTTTGTAAGAGGGGAGAAGAGTGAGTTTTTCACCGTCCCATACGGAACAGCCTCTTTCACCGAGCTTGAGTACAACATATTCTGCACAGCTTCTCTTTTTAAGAATCTGTGAAGCCTCAAGAATCGTCTCTTCGCTGTCGGGATAAATTCCCGTGAGAGCTTTTGTTTCACTTTCGTTGGGAGATATGATTGTTGCGCCCTGCATTTTTTCAAGACTCAGATTTTTTGCAGGTCCGCAGTCGATAACTGTTGTTATACCTTTTTCAACAGCCTTGTTGACGCAGTTTACAACAACTTCTTCGGCTGTTTCAAACTGCACAAGCAGAAGCTGAATGTCGTCTGTAATGCAGTCTGCCGCTTCGTTCTTGTCGATTTCCGCATTTGCGCCTTCATAGACAATGATTCTGTTTCTGCCCTCACCGTCAAGAATGATTACCGCAAGACCTGTGGCAGAACCGTCTGTTGCAACACCCGAAGTATCAATATTGTTTTCTCTGAGATTTTCGAGAAGTTTTTTTCCGTTTGCATCATCGGCAACCTTGCCTATGAGCTTTGTTTTTGCACCGAGTCTTGCAAGACCCTTTGCCTGATTTGCACCTTTGCCGCCGTTGGCATAGCCGTAAGAAGTGCCGAGAAGATTTTCACCTGCTTCGGGCACTTTTTCTGTGCTGAGTATCATATCCATATTGATACTGCCCACAACAGCCGCATGAATATTACTGAACATCAATTGCACCTCTGACTTCTTGTGCCGCATCTGTAAGATTCTTGTCTTTCACAAAAAGACAGCTTGTGCCGAGCACAAAAATGTCTGCACCGCATCTGCTGAGTTTTCTGCCGTTTTCAAGGCTGATATTACCGTCAACCTCAATGGGGGTATCGCTGTGACCGAGAGAATCAAGAAGTTCTCTTGCGTCTCTTACTTTTCTTTCAGCCCCTGCAAAAAGCTTCTGACCTGCAAAACCGGGACTAACAGTCATAATCAGAGCCATATCGATGTAATCTGTAAGGTATCTCATAGCTTCAACGGGAGTCTGAGGATTGAGCGCAAGACCTGTTTTGCAACCTTTTTTGCGTATTGCTTCTAGTGTTCTGTGAATGTGAATGTCAGATTCATAATGAACACATATAATATCGTTTTCGTCAAGATTCATTCTGTCTATGAATTCGGCAGGAGTGTTTACCATCATATGAATATCCAGAGGGATATCAGTAACGGCTTTGATTGCGTTTATGAGGTCAAAACCGAGTGTGATGTTGGGCACGAATTTACCGTCCATAATGTCTATATGTAAATAGTCGATGCCTGCTTTTTCAAGGTCTTTTATACCTTCCGAGAGATTCAGCAGGTCTGCACACATAAGTGATGCCGACAGCATTTTTTTCATAAAAGTTCTCCTTTGATTTTTGCTTTTGATTAATGATATCACGAATATTCTGATAAATCAATCGGATTTTTACATAACTTGGTGTGTTGTATTAAAAATAATTCTCTTTTTGTAATAAATTCATATATATTGTATAAATATTATTGACTTTTATATTATTATTGTATTATAATACATTATATATATCTA
>JAZUCO010000179.1:0-7167 GCA_045639185.1 Acutalibacteraceae bacterium | reverse complement strand
GGATTTATAAAATTGTTAAGCTGAACCTGTAGGGACCGATCCCCTGATCGGTCCGTCCTGAAGCTTGATAAGACTTTGCGGAACGATGTGGGCATCGTTCCCTACACGATATTAATTAATCTGTGCGCTAAATTATTGTTTTCTGTATCTTACCAATGCAATAATTGATGAAACAATACCCGCAAGCTGGGCAAAAATTGCAGTTGAACCGATGATTGCGTGATAAACTGTCCATGTTGCCATGTTTCCCAGAAGAAAAAGTCTGATATTCTGCTCTTTTTTCTGGAACATTGCAAACATATAAAGTGCGGCAGCAACAATTGAGAGAATATCAATCCACGATCTGAATCCGATAAGTCCGCCGGCAAGATAAAGAGCAAAGAAAATTATCTTTTCTGCAAGGTGTACGTCTGTCTGTTTTTTGTCATGCCAAAATGCCAGAGCAATCTGGATGTCTGCAACAAGGCAGATGATAACTCCGGAGCTGAAACCGTCAAGCAAAAGAATATTCAGCGCAGAAAGAATATTTACAATGATTGAAAGAATAAACATATGCTGTTTTTTCTTTAACTGCAGATTTGCAACTGCACCTATAGTTACAAGTATTCCTGTAACTTGCCCTATGTAATAAATTGTATCTTTCATATTTCTTTTACCAGATCCTTATAGAAACATACGCACTGACCCACATTGGGAATTTTGATGTGTTCATTTGCGCTGTGAATTGATGCAAACTGAGTCTTATCAAGATCAATGGGTGCAAAACGGAGAATTGTGTCTGCCACATCGGTGAATCGTCTTGCATCTGTGCCTGCTGTGAGAAGATAGGGTGCTACGATTACATCGGGGAAATTTGCATTCATAACTTCTTCAAGAATTTTGTAAGGTCTTGATTCAAAAGAAGACGGCTGACAGTAATCTCTTTCAACCTGTTCGATTTCAACACCATACTTCTCTGCGATTTTTTTGATTTTTTCAAAACCTTTCAGCATATCGTCTTCACGGATACAGCGGATAAACATAATTGTCTCTGCTTCCTTTGCACCAACCTGAGGGTCTTCCTTTGAGCCTGCAAAAACAGTTGTGAATGTGATTGCTGTTGAAAGCATTGCACCTGCTGTGGGAATTGAAAGCATAACTTTCTTTATCACGGGAGCAAAAACAGAAAGATTTCCGAAAAGCATATTCATCGGGAAAGACATATAAGGTGCGTGGCTCTTGAATGTTGCTTTCACTTCGGGATAAAACTTGCCCTTATATATTTTTGTATTATTCACTTCTGTGATAAAAGCACAGAGTCGGTTTACGGCAGAATCGGTTGATGGATTCAGACCGCCGTGACCCTTTGTGTTTTTTATTGTTTTGCATCTGTAAACGTGACGGCTTTTTTCGTGCACGGCAACCATTGCACTCTTTGCGGTTACCGTGGGAATCATACCCTGAGTGATAGCACCGCCCTCATCAAAGACAGCATCAAAATGAATGCCCTTTTCTTTGAAATATTCTGTTGCAAGTACCATTCCGTCACCGCAGACTTCTTCATTGTCTGAAGAGCCTATGTAAAGATTGATTCCTTCAAACTCATAGCCCTCAGCAATCAGCTCCTCTGCAGCCTGAAGCTCTGCAAAGAGGGGTGTTTTTGTGTCAATTGTGCCTCTGCCGTAAAGGGCACCGTCTTTTTCTGTTGCACAGAAAGGGTCTGTTTTCCATTCGCTGTCACCGTCAACAACATCGTGATGTGACATAAGCATTACATTTTTCTTTGCATTTTTGCCCTTTATCACAAAGACAAAACAGTTTGTGCCGAAAGTGAGTTTTTCCGCTTTTTCACAAAGTTTCGGAAAGCATTCGCAAAGTACATTATTGAACTTTTCATACTCTGCGCTGTTTGCACCGTCACGGGTGAAAACTGTTTTGCAATCAATCATCTTTTTAAGCTTTTCAATATATATTTTCAGCGTTTCATCAGAAACATTCTTACGCTCTGACTCTTTGCCGAGAGTAATTTTACTCATCTTTGCCACCCTTTTCGTTTCTGAGTTTTTCAATTTTTGCTATAACCTTTTTATCATTGTAAAGAAGGAAGAAAACAAGTGAAACAAGGCTGAATCCGCCTGCAAAAACACCGGTGAGCTTAACACCGAGAAGTCCTACCGACTCGCCTGCGCCTGCACCGATTGCAAGAATACTTGAAACACCCATCATTGCGATGGCTGAAGCGATTTTTTCAATAAATGTCTTAACTGCTGAGTAGATACCTTCTCTGTTAACACCGTTAATGAGACAATCGCACTGAATGATGTCTGATGAAACAGACTGAGGAAGAATGTTGATTGCCGCAAAGGGGAATGCAACAATAACACCAACAACAAGACCTACATAAAGCTCATTACCGGGAGCAAGAGCTGCAAGCTTGTCGCCGAAATAGATGATGCCGAAAACGATTGTAAACACAACACTTGCAATAATAAGAGGAATCTTTTTGTTGAACTTTCTGCTGATTTTTATTATCACGGGGAAAAGACAGATAGCCACAACAATTGCAGTAAGCATTACAAGGAATGACTGTGATTCGGGCACATTAAGAAGCATTGTGATGTAGTAGAGCATTGCTGTCTGGAAAAATGCCATTGAAACATAGATGAAAAGGTCACCGAGTGAGAAGATAACAAAATCCTTGTTTCTGAGAACAAGACCGAACGATTTCAGCACTGATTCCTGAGGTTTTGTATTGCCGTCAACATAATCCTTTTCGTTGAAAGCATAAGCACTCAGAAGAAGACATACTATACCGATTGCCGCAAAGACACCAAAAACACTTCTCCAAGCCCAGAGGGGTGAAAGTCCTGCCTTTTTAAGAAGATCAACAAAAAGTGTTGCCGCATACATAAATGAGCTTGAACCCATAAAGAAGCCTGTGCTGATTCCGTAATAACCGACTCTGACTTTTGCATCGGGAATTATTTCGGGCACAAGTGCGTTACGGGGAATGAAAAACAATGTGTATGCTGTGTAATATGTAATCAGAAAGAATCCGACCCATACTGCATTTGCTGTGCTGCCTTCTTTGAACGGAGCAAAGAAAATAAGAAGCACTGACAATGCATAAGGAATTGCCGCAATTCGCATAAACGGCATTCTTCTGCCTGCCTTGTGAGTACACTTATCAGAAAGTGATGCAACAAGAGGGTCTGTGACAGCATCAACAATTTTGCCGATTGCTGTTATGAGTGCCATAATGGTAACAAAACCGAGAAGTTTGTTCTCCGGAAGAAGTGTGGGCAGTCCGCTTTTGACTGTGGGCTGGAAAAAATAAAGAAGATAGTTGCTTATCATACCGGTGAAAAGTCCCTTTGCTATATCAGCAAGGCAATAACGGTACATTTTTCTTTTGGGTAAAACCTTTGCCATAAAAATAACCCTTTCGCAATTTATTATAAGCACAATATTATCACATTCGGAACCTAAAAACAATATAAAGAAAGAAAGAAGCCGTATAAAATACGGCTTCTTTATATTAATTGTGTCAATTTTTATTCTTTTTTGATTTTCCGTTCTTAAGTACGGCACCTGCAACCATAATAACTGCAAATACAATAAGATAGAAAATAACGGGGCACTTGAATTCGCCTGTTTCAAGTGATGCTATATAAGGAGAATAACCGTGTGCATAGCAAGCGGCAAATACCATGAATCCGCAGGCAAAAATTGAAAGCGCGGGAAGAATGAATCTCTTCATTACACCGAGATCTTTTTCTTTCTTCATCCACATAATCATCATGGGGATATACATTGCATAAACAGTAACGATGGGAAGTTCTGATGAGTCAAAATTGAACGGACCGAACCAGCCTTTTTCAGTAAGATTTGCACCATAGAAGAAAAGGAACCAGAAGCCGCATACAAACAAACCCCAGATAGCTGAGTTTGATGTCATATTTGTTGTTTTGTCAACACGTGAGAATAATTCGGGTGAGGGACCTTCATTTCTTGCAGCGATAGCATACATACCACGGCTTGCACCGACCATAAGACCGTTAAGAGTTCCGAGACAGGAAATAACGATACAGATGTTAAGGAAAACACCGCCAACCTGACCGAAAACATTTGAGAATGCTGTTGTTGCACCTTCATCGATAAGCACCTGAGTTGATGCACCGCCTGCAACACCCACAAAGTAAAGAACATAAGCCGCAACAACGATTATTGCACCTAAAACAAGCGCAATGGGAAGATTCTTCTTGGGATTTTTAAGTTCTGCATTGATAGAGGTTGTAACAATCCAACCTTCGTAAGCAAAAACTGTTGCAACAACTGCAGCAAAAAGTCCGCCGCCTGAACCGCCGACAACTTCTGTTACACCTGAGAAATTCTGAGGAAGAGTTCCGTTTATCATACCCACAACAGTACCGACAATAGCCATAAGACAGATGGGGATAAGCTTGATAAATGTTGCACTTACCTGGAATTTACCTGCAAGCTTGGGTGAAAGAGCATTCATTGTATATGATGCCACAAGGAAGAAACCTGCAAGCGCCATAACTTCTGCACTGACAAGACTCCAGCCGAACATAACACCGAAATATCTTGCAGAAACCCACGCAAGAACACCTGTCATACTCGGATAATAGACATTTACAAGGAACCATGCAAGATAATATGCATAACCTTTTCCGCAAGTTGCCTCCGCATAGTCAACAACACCGTTGACTTTTTCATATTTTGTTGCCATAACAGCAAACTGAGCTGAACAGATAATCATAATTGCACCTGTTATAACCCAGGCTGCAATACCCATCGGCATATTACCGTCAGTCGCAACAAGAACATTCTGAGCCTTGAAGAAAACACCTGAACCGATAACTGTACCTACTACCATACAGATAGCAGTAATAAGGCCGTATTTTCGTGTGAGATTTGCCATTTAACCACAACCTTTTATATCATAGTTTAATTTATTATAGCACAGCAAAAATAAGTATGTAAAGCTTTTTTTCTATAAAAAAATTTACATCTCTGCCATTTCTGTAAAATCACAGCCTATGCCTTCCGCATAAAGGTGTGAAATGTCGGAATAATAACGGCATTTAGGTGCAGTTATTCCGTTTTCATAATTTTCAAATTCAATTGCTGTCACACCCGAATGCTCATAATCAAACCCTGCCCACATAATATGAATGGGTATATGAAGAAGAACTGATACCCAGGCTCTTGAAAATGCAGAATGACAGAAAAGTGCAACTTTGTCATCATTTGCATTTATTATTTTATATACACCGTTTTCATATTTATAACCTAGTTTTTCAAGAAAAGCGTGGCCGTTTTCTTCAATGTAAGACACGGCTTTTTTCATTTCGGTTTTATTCATATAGTCGCACTCATAACCTTTGTCAAAAGGCAGGTCAAGATTACCATTTTCAAGCAGCAGTGAATTCTGGATAAGAGAAACCGATGTTCTTGTGCCGTCGGGCATTGTTGTGATTCGTTCATCACCGATTTCGTGTGCCCACTCTTCAACACCTGCTTCAAGACCGAGAATTCTGCAGGCAGGCTCACTTGTCTGCATTGCTCTGAGAATAGGAGATGTGAAAATTTTATTCACACCTGCTTTTGCAACTCTTTTGCCGACTGCCTCTGCCTGTTTCCAACCTTTTTCGGTAAGAGCGCCGCCGTGACCCGGCTCACCGTGTCTGATAATATATAAAATCATTATATTCACTCCTTTTTCTGAATTATAACACAACCTGCTGAAAAAAGAAACAACAAAAAAAAGAGATGACACAACTAATGTGTCATCTCTGAATTATCAATACATATCGGGATATGAAATTGTTCTGCCTGTGAACATTGAAACGATTTCACGCCAGAGATTCTGGAAGAAACCCTGGAAAAAGCCATTGAAAGCAACACTTATTGCAGTTTTGTGTCCACCGAATTCACCGACATTTCCGAGAGTGACCATATCATACCAATGAACAACTCTTGTTTCGTATCTGCTTGTGTCATTTTCATCAATAACGAGCATTCTGTAGCCGTACTGAGATGAAAATGCATCACCGTTGTAACGTGTGCTGAGTGAATTTGTGATATCGATACCCTGATTTTTTACACCGAAAGCATTTGTATGGTCGTGACCTGTGAAAATTGCAAGAACATCACCCTTTTCAACCATAGCATCAAACTGACCGTCATTCTGCTTACCGCTGCATGGTGTTTCGTTGAGTGTACCGTAGTTTACACTGTCGGGATTGAACATATAGTAATCGCCTTTGTTGAAGATATGTTCAAAAGCAAAAAGTGTTGTTTTGTCTGCTTTTTTGAGCACATCATAAACTTCGGGCACAATAATGTGCTGGAATGCAAGTGAATAAACTGTTTCACCGTTATTCTGAGCACGGAGTGCATCGGAAGTTGCTTTGTACCATTCAACCTGGTCTTTTTTTACCCAACCGTATTCACCCTCGTCATCATAATCACCTGAGTCAAACACCCACACATTGAACTTCACCTTTGTGCCGTCGGAAGACATAACGGGAAGATTATATGTGCCGCAACCTGAAAGTGCATCACCATCATCAACTGAAACTGAGCAGGAGAATGTGTTGTAAAAAGCCATAAGCTCTTCTCTTGACATTGCACCTCTTTCAGAGTCGTGATTGCCGAATGTGACAGCAACGGGAATGTTTCTCTCTTCAAAAACACTCATAAGCTTTGTGATATAGCCTTTTGTGATTTCTGCATTGTCGTCGTTATAAACATTGTCACCGGTAATGACAACAAGGTCGGGATTTTCCCTGTCACAAGCCTGACCGATAAGCCATACAGATGCATCAATATTGTCACTTTCGAGATGCGTATCTGTAACGTGCATAATGGAGAATTTTCCGTCTGCACCGAATTTAAGAGTTTCATTTTCTTCTGCCGCAAAAGCAGGAACAAATGTAACAGCAATCATAAAAATTGCAAGTAAAACAGAAATAATTTTTTTCATAAGTTAACCTCCGTAAACAATAATTTATTCGCAGAAATTAAAATAAAGCTTGTAGGGGCGTTAATCTAACGCCCGCTGCGCAGCAGAACGGCTTTGCCGTTAATTTTCCTTACGGAAAAGCACTTTCGTGCCGGGCGATGAATCATCGCCCCTACGATATATCAATTAATTTCTGC
>JAZUCO010000178.1:0-17748 GCA_045639185.1 Acutalibacteraceae bacterium | reverse complement strand
TAAGACGGCAGCTATTAAGCAGCTGCTAAAACAGTTTTATTAGTGTCGTTTATTTTTAATAAACTTGCGATTTTTATAGAGGTACCGCACCTCTGCTCGCTTACCGGGATTCAAAATCCCCGTCGAAATCCTTTCATCCCCCTATATGAATGCACAATGCAAAAATGCATAATGCACAATTCATTGTGCGATTCTTAATGAGTATAGAAATCAACTTATCTCAATAATAACATTTGTATCGTCTTCTGCAATGATATTGAGAATCTCACCTGAAATGCCGTTATCGACAAGGCTGAGTATCTGCTCCATCTGGTCACCTGAAAGTGCGGCTGAGCCGACTATTCCTGAAATACCGTTTCCGATTCTTGCAACTTTTTTTACAAGTAACAAGGGCAATGAAATATTCACGGGTTTCTTTGACGGATGAAGAACCTGAATTCTGAGCTTCAGTTTACCAAGGTCTGCAGAAGTCTGAATGGTTTTTTCTTCGTTGACTTCTTCTTTTTCAGGGCTTTTCCCTGTGAGCAGTTCATCGGTTGTGATTTCAAAAATCTTTGCTATCTGAGGAATCAACATTATATCAGGACAGGAAATGTCATTTTCCCATTTTGAAACAGCTTGGGCAGAAACCCCCAGCATATCGGAAAATTCTTCCTGTGTATAGCCTTTTTTCTTTCTGAGGTCGGCTATTCTTGCACCTAATGTGGATGTTGTTTCTTCATTTTTGTTCTCTTCTGATTTTTTTGTAAACAAGGTCATTTGTCATTTCTCCTTTTACATTTCTTGTCTTCATTTTAGCCGTAAAACACGGTTGAATGAAGCGATTAAAGGTTGAAATGAGAAGAATTTGCTAAACCAACGGTTGATTTTTATTCTTTTTGAACTAAACCAATGGTTGTTACTGATTTCTTAAAGACATGTTTCTTTCAATTTCTCTGTTTGCGCTCTTCTTTGCGGCATCTTCACGCTTATCATAGAGTTTTTTACCCTTGCAAAGACCGATAAGGAGCTTAGCCTTGCCTTTTGTGAAGTAAACCTGCAGGGGTATTATCGCATAACCCTGCTGTTTTGTCAACCCGAAAAGCTTCAGTATCTCTTTCTTGTGCATAAGGAGCTTTTTTGGTCTCATCGGGTCACGGTTGAATATATTACCGTGGTCATAGTGCGAAATATGCATTCCGTTTGCGAAGATTTCACCTTTTACGATGTTGCACCAGGAGTCTTTGAGATTTACTTTACCCTGACGGACAGATTTTACTTCTGTACCGAAAAGCTCAATTCCTGCTTCATAAGTTTCTTCCACAAAATAGTCGTGATAGGCTTTTTTGTTTTGAGCAACTGTTCTGTTTTCATTTTTTTCCACGATAACACCTCCATAAACAATAATTTATGTGGCTTTACGCCACTAAATTATTGTTTCAATTCGTAATTCGAAATTCGCAATGCGTAATTTCGCAAAGGGCTTCGCCCTTTAACCCATTTTATAATCAAACCTGTTTATATCGTCAGTGTAGGGAACGATGCCCACATCGTTCCGCTAAGTCTGATGAAACTTCAGGACGGACCGATCAGGGGATCGGTCCCTACATTTGGTTTGTTAAATTATCCGTACCAAATTATTGTTTACATTGCTTCGGGTGCTGAAAGTTTCATCATTGTCAGCACGTTATATAATACATCCTTGACGCATTTGCAAAGGAATAATCTTGCCTGCTGAAGATTTTTGTCTTCAATATCGCAACGGCATGCGTTATAGAACTTATGGAAGAGAGTTGACAGTTCAAGAGCATAACGTGTGATTCTTGAGGGGTCAAGAGCCTTTGCTGCACTTTCGATTTCGCCTGTGAGAGCTGAAATGTGTCTGATAAGTTCCTTTTCTTCGCTTGCAGTGAGAAGCTGTGCGTTTTCTTCGGTGCAACCGTTGAAGTCAACACCCTTTTCGCTCATCTTTCTGAAGATAGAGCAGATTCTTGCGTGTGCATACTGGCAGTAGTAAACGGGGTTGGAGCTTGACTCTTCAATTGCAAGGTCAAGGTCGAAGTCGCAATGAGTGTTTGCTTCTCTCATATTGAAGAAGAATCTTGCTGCGTCGATGGGTACTTCGTCAAGAAGAGTAACGAGTGTGATAGCTTTGCCTGAACGTTTTGAAAGCTTGACTGTTTCACCGTTTCTTACAAGACGAACCATCTGCATAAGAACAACTTCGATTCTTGAGGGATCTACACCGAGAGCCTGAATTGCGCCCTTGAGTCTGGGTACATAACCGTGATGGTCTGCACCGAGAATATCAATTGCTCTGTCGAAACCTCTTGTTACAAGCTTATTATAATGGTATGCAATATCGGGTACGATATATGTGAAGAATCCGTTTGAACGGCGGAGAACAAAGTCCTTGTCGCAGCCGAACTGTTCAGCCTTGAACCAGAGTGCACCGTCAAGTTCGTATGTATAGCCCTTTTCTGTGAGCATATCCACAACTTTCTTTGCTTCTCCTGAGTTGTGAAGTGTGCTTTCTCTGAACCAGGTGTCGTATTTGATTTTATATTTGAGAAGGTCTCTTTCAAGTCCCTGAACGTTGAGGGGAAGAGCATACTCAACAAGAGCATTTCTTCTTTCCTCTTCAGTTGTATTTATATATTTGTCACCGTAGATTTCAGCAAAGTTCTTTGCGTGGTCAATGATATCCTGACCGTGATATGCGTCTTCGGGCATTTCCATAGGATCACCGAAGTGCTGTTTGTAACGGACATCGAGTGAAAGACCGAATTTTTCGATCTGATTACCACCGTCATTTACATAGAATTCTCTTTCTGAATGATAACCTGCCCAAGCGAGAATTTCTGCAAGACAGTCACCCATAGCACCGCCACGGGCATTGCCGATGTGCATAGGTCCTGTGGGGTTTGCAGAAACGAATTCAACAAGAGCTGACTTGCCCTTGCCGTATTCTGAATGGCCGTACATTTCACCCTTGTTCTCAACGTCGAAGAGAATGTCTGCATAGTAAGCTGAACCGAGTGTGAAGTTTATGAAACCTGCACCTGCTGCTTCTACCTTGTTGAAATATGTGCCCTCAAGGTCTGCATTTTCGCAAAGAGCAGCAGCAATTTTCATAGGAGCTGTTCTGAAAACTCTTGCGCCTACCATAGCAGCGTTTGTTGAGTAGTCACCGTGTGATCTGTCTGCGGGAACTTCAACTTTGAAATCGGGGAGTTCGCCTTCGGGAAGCTGACCGTTTTCGATTGCCTTTGCAAGGGCATTTTTTATGATATCAAAAATCTGATTTTCTGCTTTTTTTACAATGTAACTCATAATTTATCCGTCCTTGATTTATTCCAAAGTTATAATTAATTCGTTTTCACTTGCTACGTCACCGTAGAAGTCAATTGTGTATTTAAGCTCAAGTGTGCCTTTTCCGTCCTGAATGTCTGATGCAACTTTCTGTGCATTGATGCCGATAAGCATTGTGCCGAAGGGTGACTGATACTGGCAATTGTGACGCTTGCCCTTTTCAATTGTCATTTCGGTATTGAAAGAGCCTGTGCGTACCATTGATACGCAACTTCCTTCTACGGAAAGGATTGTGTGACATCCTTTGAGCTCGTCATACTGTTCATCGTATTCGATTTTGTAACTGCCGTCGAAATTTCCCACCCAGATACCACGGGTTGTCATTTCATAAGATTCCTTGTTGCCGTCTGTGGTGTGGGAATCTTTTATGGTCAATAAAACGTCTTTTTTCATTATTCTCTTTCCAATGCTAATTTAATAAGTCTGTCAACAAGCTCATCATAGGGGATTCCGTATGCGCCGAAGAGTTTTGCATACATACTGATTGAAGTGAATCCCGGGAGAGTGTTGATTTCGTTGAGGAGAACAGCGTCGTCTGAGCGTCTTACAAAGAAGTCAACTCTTGAAAGACCTGTACAGCCGAGAGCTTTGTAGGCTTTGACTGCCTGAGTGCGGATTTCTTCACTCTTTTCTTCGCTGAGTTCAGCGGGAATGCAGAGTTTTGATGCCGCATCAATATATTTTGCTTCGTAATCATAGAATTCGTTTGCAGGAAGAATTTCACCTATAACAGATGCGATGGGGTTTTCGTTGCCGAGTACTGCACATTCAACTTCTCTGCCGTCAATGTTTTCTTCTGCAACAACCTTGTCATCTTCTGCAAAAGCAATATCCATTGCCTTGTAAATGTCTTCTTTTGTTTTAGCCTTTGAGATTCCCACGGAAGAACCTGCGTTTGCGGGTTTGATGAATACGGGGAGACCGAGATAATTTACGCAGTCGTCTGCAAATTTCTCTTTATCTTCCGCATAATCCCACTTTGTGACAGCGAGCCATTTTGCCTGAGCGATTCCTGCGTTGTCTGCGGTCATATTAGTTACAGCTTTATCCATACACATTGCACTTGCGAGTGTTCTGCATCCTACATAGGGAAGTCCTGCAAGTTCAAGAAGTCCCTGAACAGTTCCGTCTTCACCGTTTTTGCCGTGAAGTACGGGGAAAACAGCATCAATGCTGATTTTTTCCATACCCTCTGTTCTGAAAACATTTACACACTTTTCACCGAAGTCGGTTGAAATTGCAGCGGGTGTGCATTTTCCTGTGAGCCAGCTGTTGTCGGGAATAAGATTTATGTCATCTTCATAGAGGAACCATTTACCCTCTTTTGTGATACCCATAAGAACGGGGTTATATTTATCTTTCGGCATATTTGTGATAACTGCAAAAGCAGAGCGGAGTGAAACCTCATATTCACTTGACTTACCGCCGAAAAGAACGAGTATATTTTTCATAAATTATCAACTCCTGAAAAAGTACAGTATATAATATCATAAAAATTCACATATTACAAGGTTAATTATTATGCGCAGAAAGACAAAAAGAGAAGTTCAGCAGTTGCGCAAAACAAGGCATATATAAAGGTATTATATATGTAAATAAAAATAAAGTCAAGTAATCAATATTTTAACAGAAACTTCTGAAAAAACAACAGTTATCCGCAAGAGTTTTACTAATTTGTTAATAAAGAATTTTTAGCGGAAGAATTTGTGTTTTTGTGCTTGACATTTACATCTTGAATTAATATAATAAACTATGTATTAGTGTAATTATCCGAATTGTGCCTTTTTTGGTGCATATCTCAAGGAAAAGACACGTAGGCAAAGGAAATAACAGAAGTTTTGTGCGTTCAGTATAAAATCAGGTCAGGGGTTTTTGAACAAACGATATCAATGTTATTGACCGAAGCCATTACAAACCCCTTAAAAACAGAGGAGGAAATTATATGTTTAACAATGTTAAAGCAAAGAAAAGACTTACACAGGCTCTCATTGCATTTGTTGTTATCTGTATGTCAGTAACAGGTAGCTTTATGCTCCTTAATGACACTATTGAAGAAGCAACAGCTGCAACTACAAGTGTTTCTGTTAACTCTGCTGATACATGGCGTAACGCTCTCAGCGGCAAGGGCAACGGAGATATTGTCAATATCACTCTTACTGGTGATATCAAAGCAAGTGCATTGCTTCAGGCTATCCCCACAGGTGTTACTGTTAACCTTAATATGAGCAACAAGAGCATTTACTGGGATACTGTTGCAACCGGAACAAAAGATATCATGGACGAAAACTATGCGGATGGTATCCGTTCTGATTTCTGGGGTCTTATTACCAATAACGGTACACTTAATATTACAGGTACCGGTACAATCAGAATGAGGAAGGTTAACTATAACTATACAAACAACGGTCAGCGCGATCAGTTTGCTACAAGATCATGTGCTATTGTAAACAACGGCACAATGACTATCGGTAGCGGTATTACTGTTGAAAACAATACTGCAATGTGTGCAAACAATACCAGCGGTTCTTACAGATATACAGACCTTTTTGTTTACGGCTGTGCTATCTATAATAACAGCGGTACTCTTACAACTTCAGGTACGATTATTTCAAGCACAATGGGTGGCGGTACTGCTGTTGCAAGTAACAACTCATACCACTATGCTTTCTCATACGGTATCTACGGCGGTAAGGTTACAACAAGGGGCGGTTCTGTTTCTTCAGAAGCAAAATCAGGTGCTCTTATGGCTTCAGGTACATGTAAAGAAGGTAACCAGGTTGTATCTGTAGCTACAGGTATCTACAGTAACGGTGCCCAGATTCTCGGTGATACAACAATCACTTCAAGAACACAGACATGGGACTCACCCGGCGGTTATGACTGTTGGAGTGACGGTATAGATATCTCTATCTCTACAGGTGTTATGTATACAGGCACAAACTATCCCGTTATCGGTGCATCTGTTGATATTAATTCAACATTCTTCTGCTCTGCAGGTAGTGAAGTACAGGTATATGTTCCCGGTACAAATGAATATTATACAGTTAAAAATAAGGATCATCCTGCAAACTATGCAAGACGTGCATATCCCGTTGCAGGTGCAGTCAAAGTTCAGAATACAATCGGTACTCATTCAGCAGAAAAGACATGGGACAGCGATGGCGGTTTCTTCGGAACTCCTTCATCAGGCAGCAATAATGTTGAAAATAATTTCAACATGAACGGCAACATGTATTACTATCCTGAAGAAGCTTACTTCGGTAACGAAAAGGTTACAACAAGCCTTGCAGTAAATGCAAACAGCCAGTTCAAGAGAGAAACAGGTGCAAATGATTATCAGGAAGCAACAGGTTCTTTCAAGAGCGGTGTTCCCGGTACAACAGGTACACAGTTCAAGGTTATGTACCGTTACTATGAAGGTTCAATGTCATCAGCAAACCTTCTCAGAGTTTCTGCAACACCCGATACAGCAATGCACAATCAGGCAACAATCAATGTAGGCGGTGCTGCTAACAAGACAGGTGCTGCAACAGATGCAGGTGCTGCATTCACATTCGGTTCAGGCGGCGAGTCAAAGAACTCTTACTACTACGAACTTTACAGCAAGACTTATGAAAAGGTTGCAACCGGAACATTTGCAAACAGAGACTACAGCAATAAGGGTCACTGGTCAAACAATGCAACTCTCTTCACAGGTTCAGTCAATATGTCTTCTGAAAACACTCTTGTTGTATATATGAACTATATCCTCAAGGATCCCTCAGCTGTAAGAGTTGTTGCAAGTAACAATACTATTGCATACGATTCAACTTCAACATCTTTCACAGTCAAGTATACAGGTAAGACAATTGTTCCCGGCACAGACTTCAACCTCGGAATCATTGATACAGGTACATTAAGTGACACAAGTGATGATACAGTTGTAACATCAGTTTATGACATTTCAGGTAACGGTGCCGGTTCAGGTAACAATGCTACAGCAGTTACTTACAAGTATTCAACAGACCAGACAACATGGACAGACGGTCTTCCCAAGAATGCAGGTACATATACTATCGAAGTTAATGTAAATGCTGATACAACATTTGCATCATCAGGCACATATAACCGTCTTGCTGCAACACAGCGCGTTTCTTGTACAATCACAAAGGCGAATGTTGAAATCAGCGGCAGCAATTCAAAGACAGGTGTATACGGTTCAACATACGCAGAACTTGTTCCCTACGGTGATTATACAGCAAAGGGTCTTGCTTCAGAGGGTATCTCAGGTTCATGGTCATTTGCAGGTGTAGATGCAGGTGCATATCCCAAGGCAGGTCAGCACACAGTTTTCCTTGTATGGACTCCCAATGCAGGCACAGAATCTGCAAATAACTACAACTCAACAACATTTGAAGTTGCTCTTAATGTTACAAAGAGAAATGTTACTGTAAATGCAGGTAACTCAACTGTAGCATACGGTGATTCAAAGCCCGCATATACATTTGATTTCGCAGGCACTCTCGCAGAATGCGATAAGGCTAAGGTTGCTGAATGGCTCAGCGGCAGTACATTCCTTGTAAACGGTTCAGCTTACGAAGCAGGCATCAATGCAGGTGCATACACATTGACAGTTGGTGAATTCGGCGGCGAAGCTGACGAAAACAACACATTCACAATCAATGCATCAAACGGTACTCTCAACGTAACTCCCAGAGAAATCGTTTACAACGCAACTGCTATTGACAGAGCATACAACGGCAGCGCAGAAGTTGACGTTAAACTCAACTACGAATCAGGTAACTACAAGAACGATGCTTACGACACAGTTATTTCAACTGTAGGTACAATGCCCGCAGGTGCTAACGCAGGTGACGGCAAGCAGGTTAAGCTTGATGCAGATTCAATCATCATCAAGAACTTCAATAACTACAAGCTTGTTATCAAGAACATTGACAGCGTAACAGTAAACATTGCTAAGGCAATTCCTACAGGTGTCAGAGTTGAAGCAAGCCCCTCAAACATCGTTTACGATTCAACAAAATCTCTTGTTTCAGCAACATCTCTCAATGCAGTTGAAACAGCTATCCCCGGTGCATGGTCATGGGTTGATTCTTCAATCGTTCCCACAGTTGACATTGCATCATACAAGGCAAAGTTTACTCCTTCAGATACAGTAAACTACACTACAATCGAACAGGACGTTCTTCTTACTGTTGACCAGAAGGAAGTTATCGTAAGTGTTAAGGATTTCACAATTTCTTACGGTGATGCTGTTCCCGCAATCTCAGGTTCACTTGTTTACTCAGGCTTCACAGGTGTTGATAACGTTTCATCAATCGGTGCTAACGGCGGTGTTGATGCAACAACAACATACACAAGAGGTTCTGCAGTAGGCACATACCCCGTAACAGTTATCTCAACTCTTACATCAACTAACTACTACTTCACAGCACAGAACAACGCAATCGTTGTTAATCCCAGAGCTCTTAAGGTTACAGCTATTGATCAGACAGTAACATACGGTGCTGCTGTTCCCGAATTTGATGCAACAGACCTTAAGTTTGAAGGCTTCTACGGCTCAGAAAACTACGCAGTTCTCAGCGGTAACGCAAACATCACAACAGATTACCTTCCCGGTTCAGATGTTGGTTCATACGCTATCACAGTTAAGGGCTACTCATCAACAAATTACGCAATTGAATATGTTAACGGTGCCCTTACAGTTGAAAAGGCAGTTCTTAAGGTTACACCCAACAATGTTAAGGGCGTAACATACGGTGCAGATGCTCCCGCATATGCAGCAAACAAACTTTACTCATTCACAGGCTTCGTTGCAGGTGACAGAGTAGATACAGTAGAAATCAGCGGTACTCCCGCATTCTCAACAGGTTACGTAAGCGGCAGCAGCGTCGGCACATATCCTGTTACAGTATCAGTTAACACTCTTGAATCAAAGAACTACTCATTCGTTGGTGTAGAAGGTTCTCTTGTAGTAGGTAAGGCAACTCCCTCTGTTACAGGTGTTCCCGGTGCAACAGTTGTTAACTCACACACATATGCTGAAGCTATCTTCGACGGCACAGAAACAGTTGTTAACCCCAACAACGCAACTCTCGAAGTTGACGGTAGATTCGCTTTTGCAAACGGCTCAACAGTAGCAGTTTGGGGCAGCGACGGATTTGTAGAAGTAGTCTTCACTCCCAACGATACAGTAAACTACAACACAGTAACTGCTGAAGTTTACCTTGAAATCCTTGAAAAGGCTATCAGCGGTATCCCCGTTATCCAGGGTTCAGCAATGTCAGGTTCAACTCTTACAGTTAACCTTGCATCAATGGATCCCGCAGTTGCTCAGTACTACACAATTCAGTGGTATGCTGACAATGCTCCTATCGCAGGTGCATACGGCACAACATACAAACTTGCAGATTCTGATATCGGCAAACAGTTCTATGTAGTTCTCGTTGCAAATCAGGAACTCGGCTTCAAGGGTACAGCAACATCTGACAAGACAGCAGCTGTTATCCAGGCTCTTCTTGAAACAACAAAGGACAACTTCAGTGTTGTATTCTCAAACGTTGAATACGATGCAATGAGCCACTCAGTATCAGTTTCAATTGCAGACGGTTTCAATCCCGCATACTTCGGTGCTCTTACAGTTAAGTACAACGGTTCAACAACTC
Organism: Acutalibacteraceae bacterium; assembly: GCA_045639185.1. Lineage (GTDB taxonomy): Bacteria > Bacillota > Clostridia > Oscillospirales > Acutalibacteraceae > UBA1081. The sequence goes on along the minus strand of JAZUCO010000178.1, from coordinate 7,732 downwards.
TTCCCGTGAACGCAGGCAAGTACCTTGTTACTGTTGACGTAGGCACACCCGCAATGCCTCAGGGCGGATATCCCGCAGATACATACTACGGTCCCGCAACAGGTATCGAACTCGGCACATTCGAAATCACTCGTGCTCCTTACACAGTTACAGTTCTTGCTAACGATAAGGTTTACGACGGTACAATATCAGCAACAGCAACAGTTACAGGTTCAGGTCTTAAGGACGAAATGGACGATGTAAGAATTGCTGAAGGCAGCAAGTTCGCATTTGCAGATGCAAAGGTAGGCACAGATAAAGAAGTTACAGTTACTTCAATGCAGCTTATCGGTAAACAGGCAAACAACTACCAGATCGTTGTTTCAACTGCAACAGCAAACATCACTCCCAGAACTCTTAAAGTAAGAGTTTCAGGTGTTACAAAGGTTTATGATGGTCTTACAGCAATCAACGTAACATTCTCAAATATTGAAGGTTACGCTCCTGTTGACAGCTCATCAACAGTTTACCTTACAAACGGTACAGCAACAGCTGTAAGCGCAAACGCAGGTACACAGTACATCAAGGATATTAAGTGCGTTAAGGGCGGTGTAAATGCTGACAACTACGTAATCGTTTACGATAATGCAGCAACAGCAACAGTTATCATCACTCCCGCAACTCCCAATGTTGAAGCTCCCGTTATCTACGGTGTTGAATACGATGCAGCTAAGACTCTTCAGACAATCGACCTTACTCCTTACACAACATCAGGCGGTTTCTGGCAGTTCAACGATCTCACAATCGTTCCCACTGTTTCACAGAAGACATACGCAGCTACATTCAAGTCAACAAACAAGAACTATACAGACTACACAACAACAATCACAGTTAATGTAGATCCCAAGGCTGTTCTTCTTATCGCTGATGACAAGACAGTTTCATACGGTACAAAGGCTCCCGTATTCACAATCACAGCATCAGGTCTTACAGGTGAAGATACTCTTGCAGATATCGGCGGTTCATGTACACCCGTTTGTACATACGCTCCCGGTTCTTCAATCGGTTCTTACACAATCAACCTCAACAATGCTCTCAGTGATGACAACTACACATTCACAACTCAGGCAGGTACTCTTACAGTTGCTCCTGCAAGAATCACAGTTACTGCAACAGCGGTTAACAGAGTTTACAACGGTACATCAGATATCACTGTAAACTTCGATAAGAACCTCACAGGTAAGTACGGTAATGACGACGTTTCACTCAGCACATTCACAACAGTAGGTCAGTCTGCAACTCCCAACGCAGGTCCCACAACTGTTACATACACAGCACCTGTTCTTACAGGTTCAAAGGCTGATAACTACGAACTTTACATTTCTCCTGCTTCAGGTACTCTTACAGTAACAATTGCAAAGGCTGACATCGCAGGTGTTACATTCCCCGTTGACGGTCAGGTTGAGTTCGGTTACGACCTCAGATATGCAACATTCGCAGTAAACGGTGTTGGTGACGGTACATTCGCATACGAAAATGCTAAGGATATTGTTCCTCCCGCACTCGGTTTCTATGAATACAAGGTTATCTTCACTCCCACAGATGCAAGAAACTATAACACTCAGGAAGCAATGATTTCTCTTGAAGTTGTTAAGTGCGTTCTTGACTACGTTGTAGGTATTGCAGGTACAGCACAGACAGGCGAAACACTCACTGTTGTTACAACAGGTCTTCCCGCTTCTGCAGCTAACTACATCCAGTATCAGTGGTACAGAACAGACGGAACAGAAGTTGAAGTTATTGAAGGCGCAACATCAGTTAAGTATGTTGCAACTGAAGAAGATGTAGGATACACACTTCTCGTTATCACATACTTCAACGATGCAGATCCTTATGTTTACGCAGACAGCGCAAATGCTGAATCAATCGATGGTGAAGTTTACGGTATCATCGGTCAGTCAGCAAATGCAATCAAGGAAGTTGCTCTTTCATTCTGGCAGAGACTCATCAACTGGCTCAACAGAATCATTGCAGTTCTCACAGGCGTTCAGCTTGGCGGCATTTTATAAGCTGATTCCAGAATAAACAAAATCAACCCATCGGATTTCCCCGATGGGTTTTTTGTATGTATTTGTGAATCAAAAATTAAATGTCCGTTTTTTGCTATTGACAAAAAGAACAAATGTTTGTTATAATATGCAAAACAAATGTTCTGTTGGTGATATGTGTGCGTACAATTTTACATGCGGATCTGAATAACTGCTTTGCGAGTATTGAATCAATTTCGCATCCCGAATACAAGAAGATTCCCTTTGCCGTGGGCGGTGACGAAGAAATGCGTCACGGCATTATTCTTGCGAAAAACGAAATAGCAAAAAAATATGGCATAAAAACGGGGGAGCCGTTGCTCTCTGCACGTCAGAAATGCCCTCAGCTTAAGGTTGTAAGGCCTAATTATGAGTTGTATGATGAATATTGCACCAAGGTGCGTAACCTTTATTGCGAATACACTGATCAGGTAGAGCCTTTCGGTATGGATGAAAGCTGGCTTGACGTCAGCGGCTCTGCACTTCTTTTCGGTAATGGTGAAGAGATTGCAGAAGAGCTTCGCAGACGGGTAAAAAAAGAATTCGGGCTTACAATTTCCGTGGGTGTATCTTTCAATAAGGTTTTTGCAAAGCTGGGAAGTGACTATAAAAAACCTGATGCAATAACTGTGATTTCACCTGAAAATTACAAGGAAATAGTATGGAATCTGCCCGTTGAAGAGATGCTTTTTGTTGGCAGAGCAACAAAATTCAAGCTTAACAGAGTGGGAATACGCACAATAGGAGAGCTTGCGGCTGTTTCTGAAGATTATCTCATAACGTTATTCGGCAAAAACGGTAGCATTCTTTATAATTTTGCAAACGGCACTGAAATGTCGCCCGTAAAAAGGATAACCGAATGCGATGTGATAAAAAGCATAGGTCACAGCACTACAACTCCCCGTGATATGAAAAATATATCAGACGTAAACCTGATTTTTAATCTTCTTGCGGAGCAGGTCTGCAGACGTTTGCGGTCGCATTCGATGAAATGCAATGTAGTTCAGATTTATCTGCGTGATACAAATCTTTTCGGTTTTGAAAGACAGATGCATTTACCGTTTCCGACAGATATTTCAGGTGAAGTCTGCTCAGCAGCAATGGAACTTCTGAGAAATAATTATAACTTCAATGTGCCTTTGAGATCTGTAGGGATCAGAGCTGCTGCATTGTCAAGGTCTGATGAGCCGACTCAGTTATCATTTTTTGTAGATGCCGTGAAAGAGGAGAAAATGAGAAATCTTGAGTTTGCAAAAGACGCAATCAATAAAAGATACGGAAGAAGAGCTATTCAGCGTGCAGTATTGCTCAGTGATAAAACACTTCTGCCCGAATATGATCCTGAGGGTGTAACTTCAAGTTTCAGAGCGCACTAAAATTATACAAACACTTGAAATAATGCGATTTTGAGGTTATAATTATAATGAATAAAAATTATCGGAGGCATTTATATGTCATTAATTCATCTTAAGAAAAAAGAAGATTGTATGTTTGATATGCTTTCGCTGGGTGAAGTTATGCTTCGTCTTGATCCCGGTGAAATGAGAGTAAGAAACGCACGTCAGTTCACAGTATGGGAAGGCGGAGGAGAATACAACGTTGCAAGAGGTCTTCGTCGTTGCTTCGGTATGAAGACTGCTGTTGTAACAGCTCTTGCGGATAACGATGTGGGTCGTCTTGTAGAAGATTTCATTCTTCAGGGCGGTGTTGATACATCATTCATCAAGTGGGTTCCTTATGACGGCACAGGCAGAAAGGTAAGAAACGGTCTTAACTTCACAGAAAGAGGTTTCGGCATCAGAGGTGCATCAGGTGTTTCAGACAGAGGTAACACTGCTGTTTCTCAGCTCAAACCCGGTGATATTGACTGGGATTACATCTTCGGCACACTCGGTGTGAGATGGCTCCACACAGGCGGTATCTTTGCAGCTCTCTCAGAAACAACTGCAGAAGTTGTTGTTGAAGCTGTTAAAAAAGCAAAGGAATACGGCACAATTGTTTCATACGACCTTAACTACCGTCCTTCACTCTGGAATGATATAGGCGGTAAGGCTAAGGCTCAGGAAGTCAACAAGACAATCGCTCCCTATATTGATGTTATGATCGGTAATGAAGAGGATTTCACAGCTTGTCTCGGTTTTGAAATTGAAGGTAACGATGAAAACCTCAAAGAGCTTAATCTCGACGGTTATGTTAAGATGCTCGGTGATGTATGTAAGGTATATCCTAATTTCAAGGTTATTGCAACAACTCTTCGTACAGTAAAAACAGCAACAGTTAATGACTGGAGCGCAATGGTTTACGCAAACGGTGAAGTTTATAAGGGTCTTGAGCTTCCCGGTCTTGAAATTCTTGACAGAGTAGGCGGCGGTGACTCATTTGCATCAGGTCTTGTTTACGGTCTTATGACTTATGACGATGCACAGAAAGCTGTCAACTACGGTGTTGCACACGGTGCTCTCGCAATGACAACTCCCGGTGATACATCAACAGCAAGACTTAAGGAAGTTGAAGGCATCATCGGCGGTGCAGGTGCAAGAGTACAGAGATAAGAGGAAAAAGTAAATGAGCAGTCATTTTTATGCTTTTCTTTCAAGAATGAAATATATCAACCGTTGGGCGCTGATGCGTAACACAAACGAGGAAAACCTCAGTCAGCATTCTCACGAAGTTGCGGCTGTGGCTTATGCTCTTTGTGTTATCGGCAACAGACGATACGGCAGAAATTACAACGGTGAAAGGGCGGCACTTCTGGGGCTTTATCACGATATGCCTGAAATCATAACGGGTGACCTGCCCACTCCCGTGAAGTATTTCAATCCTGAAATAAAGGAAGCTTATAAAAAGGTTGAAGCGGTTGCTTCTGAAAAACTTCTTGCAACTCTTCCCGACGATCTGAGAGAAGATTTTGAATTCCTTTTCAACGAAAAAGAGGATGATAAAGCTCTTTGGAAAATCGTGAAAGCGGCAGATAAAATTTCTGCCCTTATCAAATGTACAGAAGAGAGAAAAGCAGGGAATGTTGAATTTTCAAAAGCCGAAAGTTCAACCCTTGAATCTATAAAAACAATGAATATGCCCGAGGCAGACGATTTTCTCAGAGATTTCCTACCGGCATATGAACTGACACTTGATCAGCTTACATAAACAATAATTTATTCGCAGAAATTAAAATAAAGCTTGTAGGGGCGTTAATCTAACGCCCGCTGCGCAGCAGAACGGCTTTGCCGTTAATTTTCCTTACGGAAAAGCACATTCGTGCCGGGCGATGAATCATCGCCCCTACGATATATCAATTAATTTCTGCTTCGCTAAATTCTTGTTTACAAAAAGAGGTAATATATATGATACACAACGAAACTATTGATAATATCCTCACAAGAAGAACAATCAGAGAATACACATCTGAGCAGATTACAGATGAACAGCTCGAGACACTCATTGAGTGTGCAATGTGGGCACCCAGCGGAAGAAACGGTCAGCCCTGTCACGTGCGTGTTGTTCAGAGTAAAGAAATGCTTGACGAAATGAATGTGGATTTCAAAAACAAAGTGGGTTGGGATACTCCTGCTTACACAAACTGGGACAGAAATCCGTTTTATCAGAATGCTCCTACAGTTTTTTTCCTTTATTCAGAGGGTGACAGCCGTATGGATGGCGGTATAATGGCAGAAAACATTGCAATTGCCGCAAAAGGTCTCGGACTCGGCTCTGTTATCATTGCAAGTATCGGAGGACTTCTTTCTGCTCCCGAGGGAATTAAATGGAAACAGAAACTTGATATTCCCGAAAATTATCAGTTCCTTATTGCCGTTGCTGTGGGTAACGGTGCGGAAGACCCTGCTCCCAAGCCGAGAAAAAGTGAACAGTTCAGAGTGATAAAATAATGATTATTTATCTGATTGCGGTTTCTGCAGTTGCGCTTGTGCTGACTGTTTATGATAAAATCGTATCGAAGAAAAAAACAAAGCGCAGAGTCAGGGTGCCTGAAGCGCTGCTTATGCTGACGGGTGCCGCAGGCGGTGCCACAGTGATGTATATCACAATGCAGATTATCCGTCACAAAACAAAACATAAAAAATTTATGGTGGGGCTTCCTGTTTTTATTGTTTTGCAGCTTATAGCGATTCTTGTGTTCTTCTATCTGTAAAATGAATAAAAAAATGAGCTGTATCGTTTGATAGATACAGCTCATTATAGTTTACTGATTACATAAGGCTTGTGAAGAAAGCGAGAATGTTCTTCTTTGTGTAGCCTTTTGTTGAAAGCATTGTTGTAGGGATTTTTGCAGTGAGTGTTTTGACTTTGATGATTGTGTTCTGAACACCGTTCTCATTGAGTGTTCTGATGCATTTTACTTCATCATCAATAATTGTGAATTCAATACTACCGCTTTCGATTTCGAATGTGTAGATATCACATTCTTCATCTTTGTATTCACCCTTTGTGAGAACAGCCTTTGACTTGACTTCGATTGCGCCGAAGCTGAAGCCCTGAAGCATTTCATCAAAGTTGAGGTCAAATTCCTGGCCTGTCATTGATTCGATAGCCTTGATTGCATCGTCATCAAAAATAGTGTAGATTTTTTCACCCTTGGCTGTTGTTGTCTTGAAGTGGAGCTTGTTATTATAGAACATAATGCTCATATTTGAGCCTTCAAATTCAGAAATGAATTCGTAGTTCTTGCCTTTTGTTGCAATTTTAAGTGAAGCTTCGCTGTCGCTTTCATTTTCAGCTTCAAGATAGAATGTTCCGCTGAGGAATGTGTCGATAACATCGGGATACTCATCTACAACAACACCTGTGTTCTGTTCGGGTTCTTCAGGCTCTGTGGGCTTTGTATCAGGTTCTGTAGGATCTGTGTCAGGCTCAGTGGGTTCTGTGTCAGGTTCCTTTGTGGGCATTTCGGGAAGATCTTCAATCTGAGCAGCTGCTCTGAGAATGTTTCTTGCGTCAATAGCGTTTACTTTACCGTCAAAATTGACGTCTGCAAGAACAACAGCAGATTCATCAAGAGTTTCAAGCTGAGCTGCAACTCTGAGAACAACACGTGCATCAATAGCATTTATTTTACCGTCTTTATTTACGTCGCCGAGCTTGACATCCTCTGCGCCGGACCAGATGCAGACAGATGAAAGAATTGTAACAATAGTAACGATAACAGCAATAATTTTATTTTTCATCTTTTTTCTCCTTTGAAATTTTATATGTACGAAGTAATTATAACATAAAAAGAATATATTTACAACACCTAAAATAATGAAACAACGTGTTTCGGCGCTATATTTATGCATTTTTGCTGTTGACTTATTTCAGTTGCTGTGCTAAAATAATCCCGATATGTAAAAATGCGTTGACGGCGTGTAAGTAGCATTCACGGAATCCGACAGAGAGTGGTCATCATCGGCTGTAAGTGACCTCGGTATAGTGAACAGTGAATTTCAGCGTCTGAGCTTTCTGTGAAAACATTGATTAAGCAGAATGTAACCGCTGCATTAAAGCGGACGATGAGTGCAGAGACATAATGTTTCTGAATTCGGGTGGTACCACGGTTATTTTCCGTCCCGTTTTTTTCGGGACGGTTTTTTATTTTGTAAATAATGAAAGGATGATATAAATGGATCAGACAAAAGAACTCCTCGTTAAATTCGAAGAGGCTCTTGCAA
>JAZUCO010000177.1:0-2206 GCA_045639185.1 Acutalibacteraceae bacterium | reverse complement strand
CACAACAGAACAAACTTCGACCTTACAAGACATCAGGAATACAGCGGTCAGAAGATGGATTATCTTGATCCCGAAACAAACGAAAGATACATCCCCTTCATCATCGAATCTACATACGGTCTTGACAGAACTGTTCTTGCTCTTCTCTGCGAAGCATATGACGAAGAAGTTATCGATGCAGAAAAGAACGATACAAGAGTTGTTCTTCATCTCAGTCCCGCAATTGCTCCCTACAAGGCAGCAGTTCTTCCCCTTTCAAAGAAGCTTTCAGAAAAGGCTCTTGAACTTCACGCAGAGCTTTCAAAGAGCTTTATGGTTGACTTTGACGAAACAGGTTCAATCGGTAAGAGATACCGCCGTGAAGACGAAATCGGTACTCCCTTCTGTATCACATACGACTTTGAAAGTGAAACAGATGGTTGCGTAACTGTACGTGACAGAGATTCAATGGAACAGGTAAGACTTCCCATAAGCGAAGTTGAAGCATACATTGCTGAAAAAATCAAGTTCTGATTAAAATGACAAATACCATCGGTCAATCAAAACCGATGGTATTTTTTTATTTACTTATCTGTTTTACAATCTGATTGCCGTAAACTGCGGCACCTGTCACAAGTACACCCTGCACGGCAGAGTCAACACTTGCTCCGCCCAGAGCCAGAGCACCGGCAATGCCGAGAGGCAACAGAATCAGAGGAATCCATTTGTCGTTAATTTTCTCTGTACGCTTGATAATAGAGCCTATAATCAGCAATACGGGAATGAGAATCAACGCATTTTCCGTGATATATTCAAGTATTTCCGTATTCATCAATCCTTTCAGTTAACATATGAAAAAATAAGCGAGATTATGCCTGATATTCCCGCACCTGCAACTGACCACAAAAGTTTGTCATAAAGCTTCAGCGGTCTTTTTTTTACCTCATCAAGCTCCTTGTGAACATTATTCATATCTTCACGCATATATCTGACTTCCACAACCATATCAGAAACAGATTGTGTAAGTTTTTCAATGGAATTGAGTCTGTGATGAGCAGATTTAACACCGGCTTCAGCAGAAGTGAGCCTTTCCCATAATTCTTTTTCGTCCATATCAATCGAGTTTTGCAGCTTTTCTCAGAGTTTCACGGGCATCTGAAGCGGTAATTTCTCCGTCATCATCCACATCGGCATTAAGACGTGCCTGACCTGAAAGTTTATCGATTCCTGCTGCAACACGAAGAATTTTTCTTGCATCTGCAGCGGTGACAACACCGTCATTGTCTGCATCGCCCTTGACGATTGACAAATAGCAGTAATTAAGGTCAAAATTGCCGTCAAAACCGTCAATTTTTCCGCTCTGACTGTACTGCCACAAATCATAACTACCTTTATAGGTAACAGAATCGTTATACTGTGCTATCCACTTAATTTTTGAGTCATACCACTTGTCTGTAAGATAATTTTCAAACCAGTTTTTGTTTGCATATGTACCGTAAACATAACCGGCTTTTTCGATTTCTTCACAAAAAGCGGATGCAATCTTCAGAATCCGTGTTTTGCCCAGAGCGGAAATTCTGCTCTCTTCAAGGTCATAAAAAACAGGCATTGAGGGAACAATCCCCTTGAGAAGTCTGAGGGTGTGTGCGGCTTCGGACTTGGCTTTTTCCTCTGTTGTTGCATAGCTGTAAAGATACACACCGAAAGGAATTCTGTTATCTCTGCAGCCCTTTACATTGGCTGCAAACTGTACATCATCCTGACTCGTGAAATCTCCGCCGAAACCGAGACGAAGAATTGCAAAATCAATTTTGTTTTTCATTTTTTTCCAGTTAATTTTTCCGTTTGCATAAGATACATCAATACCCCTGAACAATAATTTATCAGCCATTACTCTCCTCCTTTACAATTGATTCAAACTGCTCCTGCGTTATTGCACCTACAGAAAGCAATTTTCTGATGTGGACTTCCTTATAAAGTCCGATTTCATAATATTTTCTGATTTTTTCAAACATCTGAAAGCTCCTCCCCTGTCAGAATCTGATAAAGAAGTGATGCATTTTCCCTTTCAAGCTCCTGATTTTCAATAAGAAGTTCTTCATATGTCGGCTCATCGGTCACGGGAAGCGATGCGAGATATTCTTCCCATTGTTTTTTAGTCTCCGTTTCATATTCTTCCTGAGAGATTTCAATCATTGATGAATCTGTAATATATGAGCTTCTTTCT
>JAZUCO010000176.1:0-4486 GCA_045639185.1 Acutalibacteraceae bacterium | reverse complement strand
GAATATTTCCTTGTAACAGGCAGCGGCAGATATTTCCGTTACACAAAGTCAGAGCCTGAAAAGAGTGTATGTATTGCTCAGCTCGATGAAAAGGGTGAAAATTACAGAATCGTATGGGGTCTTGTTGAAGGCGGCAGACCCACAAGTGAATTCCCCACACATCTTCTCAATCACTCTGTTAAGTTTGATATCACAGGCGGCAAGCACAGACTTGTTATGCATGTGCATCCCGTTAATACAATTGCTCTTACATTTGTCCTTCCTCAGAATGACAAAGACTTCACAAGAGAAATCTGGGATATGATGCCTGAATGTGCAGTTGTGTTCCCCCGTGGTATCGGCATACTTCCTCTTATGCTCACAGGAAGTATCGACATTGCTAAGGCAACAGCAGAAAAGTTCAAGTCATATGATGTTGTTGTATGGTCAATGCACGGTATCTTCAGTTCAGGTGAAAATTTCAGAGAAGTTTTCGGTATAATCGAAACAGTTGAAAAGGCTGCTGAGATTCTTGTTAAGGTAATTTCAATGGGCGGAAAAAAGGTAAGACCTACTGCTCAGGAGATTATTGACGTGTGTGAAGAGTATAATCTTGACATAAATAAAGAACTTCTCTAAAAAAAATTAATAAAATACACAAAAACATCTTGTTATTTCTGTAGTAATATGTTAAAATTACAATTACTATAAATGAATGGGTGATTTTAATGGCATCATTTTGTCCCAAATGCGGCTATAAGCTGTCAATGATTGATATTAAACCTGAGTGTCCCGTTTGCGGTGTTAACCTGGTTTATTACGGAATGGAAGAATCTCTCAAGCAGGAAGCAGACAGAGCTGAATTCGAGCATGCTGCAGGTCAGCCCGGTATGGACAGACTCAAGGCTGCAACAATCGGTCATCCTCTTGCAATTGTAAGACTTGTTTTCTCACTTCTTCCTCTTGTGGCAACTCTTGCACCTATGGGTAAAGTTGTTGTTAGTCTTCCTTATTTTGCAGAAACAACAACAATCAATATCATTTCAATTGTCACAAAAGTATTTATGGCTCTTGACTTTGATCATATGTTGGCAATGGTCGGCTCAGCAAATGTCGGCACAGGCTACATAGGTTACCTTATCGGTCTTGTTGGTCTTGTATTTGTTGTTCTTGCAACAATCGTTAATATTGTTAATCTGTTCTTCTCATGCGGTAAAAATGGTATCAAGAGAAATATTGTTACTGCCATTGTAGGTATTGTATTCACAATTGTTGGTACAGTAGGTCTTTCAATGTGGCTTACAAACGTATCTGCAGCAGTACCTGAAGTATTCACAGGTACACTCAATGTTCTCGGACCTATCTGCATTATTCTTGCATTTGTTCTTCAGATTGCTGTAAATGTAGTTTACAAGAAGATGAACATTCAGGTTAAGTACAAGGATGTTTCAAAGTTCCTTCTTTCATACGATGAACGTCAGAAGCTTGAAGCAGAAGAAAAAGAAGCAGAAAAAACAGAAGCATAAATAATTAATCGGAGCTGATTTTTCAGCTCCGTTTTTTTTTAATTTATCTGTCCTTTTGCTTTTTTCCAGCGCAGATTTGCATTCTCTTTATTTCTGTTGCAGATTGCTTCGTGGTGTTTTCTTTCACGGTCAAGACTCTCTTTTATCATACAGAAGAATATCTTCAGCTTTTCGTCGTTGTCATCGGGTTCAACACCGTCTCTCTCGTAGCAAAAAATGGCTCGTAAAAGCCGCCCCATTTCTTCATCGGTCAGCAGTTTGAACCAATCCCAGTAATCAAGACATAAAGAGAAACTTTTTTTAGCTTTCATTTTTTACAACTCCTTTTCAGAACAAATGTTTTATATAATCCAATTATAGAACATATGTTTGTGTTTGTCAAGGGCATTTGAAAATTATGTACTGCAAAAAGAGTTGTCAGGCTATAAAAAGACGGATACACATTGTCTGTGTATCCGTCAATTGTTTTTTGTTATATGTCTTCTTCAGGAATCTCAGGAAAAAGATTTTTTGACTGAACAGACATTACGCCGTCTTTTTCAACCTTGTCACAAACAAAATTTCTGCCGGTGAGTGTTTCCAAAGCAGTTATTGTCTGTGCGTGAAGCTTTCTGTCTGTCTGAGTGATAAAACCATCGTCATCGTGATCATCGATATATAACACATTGTCAAAATAAGAAACGGCATTGCTTATCTGTGAAGCTATGTTGCCGTATGTATCCATTACTGTTACACTTGCTTTGTAAATACCCTGAGAATCGGGAGTAAAGCTTACTGTGTTTTCTGTGCTGAAAGTACCGCTGTAAATCTTCTGATTGTTTTTGTAAATATAGAACGCATAGAAGTATTTATTGCTGTTATTTCCATTGACATTTGCTGTCCATATGATTTTATTTGGTGCAAGAGGTCCTGCATTGTTTGCAGTAAGAGATACAATTGAAAAATAATTACCGTCGTCTGATGTGCCTGAAAGCTTTTGTGTAAAGTTGAGATTTGCCCAGACACTTGTTCCGTTCCATTCAACTTTACCCCAGTTTTCGTTTACTTCTGTAACGGTAATCTGCTCATTACGTGAGACAGAAGCAAGGGCCATTGATGATGAATCAGCTTTGCTTCTCAGTTTAAGAGTACTTGTTTTTACAATGTACTTACCGGGTGCGTAGTTGTTGTTAAATTCCCAATATTCGGGGTTTTCAGCTGAGCCTTCAAGATGCTCAGGACTGCCTTCTGTGAAGTATACACAACCGTAAGCGTTGCCGTTCATTCTTTTGTACTCTGAAACGAAAGTATCAAGGGGAAGTACTATTCCTTCACCTTCGGAGTAAGAAACGTGATTGTAGCTTGTTCCGAATGAATCGCAGAAATAAACGTAGCCGTCAATAATCGCTCTGATGTAAAGAACGTGATTGTAACCGCTTGAGCCACCTGTTCCGAGTGAATAAACAATATTATAGATTTCGTCGCCGTATTTTTTTGTAAGGTCATAGAGACAGTTTTTTCCGCTTATAGTAACAACGTTGTAACCGCCAGTGGTTTTGGAAACATTTTTGAAATATGAGTGCCATGATGAACCTGTTCCCGAATAGTCAAGATCATCAGCGTAAATGCCGATGGCTCTGAGCTGATATGCGGTTGCAAGATTGCAATTGCCGTGGAAAGAATCTCTCCCTGCAATAGAGAGCGCATTTCTGTAATTCTGTGTGATTTCTTTTGTTATCTCTGAATTATAGGCAGAAGCCGAAACAGAGAATACTGAAACAAGCATTATCACAGAGATTATAAGCGCCGTGATTTTACTCTTCATTAAAAAACTCCAATTCAGAATGTATCAAGCCGTGCCACGACACGAAGTATCAGTCTTGCATCAGAGGCAGTGATTCTGCCGTCTTCATTAACATCAACAGCGTATCTGAAAAGTTCATCAACAGATTCAAGCCCTGCTGAGCATCTGAGTGCGTATCTTGCATCATATGCATTGACTTTTCCGTCACAGTTTGAGTCACCTTTCTGTGCTTTTGCGTCAACTTTAAGATTTCCGCAAGCAGCTTTTGTGACTGTTGAGTCTGCGTCGGTTACTGTAACAACGGCAGTATAGTTGCCTGCCTTAGGTGCAGTGAATGTGAATTCATTTGTGTTGAGTGTTTCACTTTGCAACACAAGGTTTCCGTCGCAGTATATACTGAAATTGCAGGTGTAACTGCCTGTGCCGCCGAGTACATCAACAGCGCAGGAAACTTCTTTGCCTGCAACAGCATAATCGGATGAAAAAGACATATTTTCTGCAGACAAAGGTCTGATAACAGTTATGTCTTCACTTTTGTAAGAAACAACCTGATTGCGGCTGTCTCTTATGTTGACAGTAACATTGTAAACTCCGCTTTCGCCGGGTTTGTAAGTGTATTTGTAGTTACCTTCCTTAAAATCGGTACTGTGAACAATATTATCGTCTTTATATAATGTATATGAATATTCAAGTTCGCCTTCGCCGCCTGTTGCCTTCACTTCCCAGAAAATAGACTGACCTATGAACGCGGCAGGAATGTTTGCTTTGAATGATTCAATATTTATAGGTGTAAAAATATTTGTTGTTGCACTTACTACAGAGGTTGATTGCTGACTTACTGTATCGTAAACAGTAACCATTACTTTGTAAACGCCGGTTTCTTTGATTACATATTCAAAATCAGAATAATCGACTCTGTTTCGTCTTGCAATTTCTTTGTTATCTCTAAAAAGAGAGAAAGAGTAAAGGTAGTTTCCGCTTCCGCCTGAAGCATTTGCTCTCCAACGGATTTTTTCACCGGTTGTTGTGGCTGAAGAAGCTGAAACTGTGAGACTGAGTTTTTTTTCTGATGTTGCTTCCGCAATTTTTATTGCATTGAGTTCAACATAGGCATAATTGCCTGCTTCATCAAAAACATATATATAAGTGTAGTAATTACCTGTTCTGTTGCCGAAATCTGCAATGCTGACTGTCATTT
>JAZUCO010000175.1:0-15762 GCA_045639185.1 Acutalibacteraceae bacterium | reverse complement strand
TCTATTTTATGGATCTGATTGTTAAAATGACCGAGGCAAAAAAAGATCAGGATCATATCTCAATGATTGTCCTCAACCACGCCGCTATTCCCGACAGAACCGAATTTATACTCGACAACTCAAAACCGAATCCCTTGCCGACGATGATTGAAGACGCAAAAAAGCTTCAGGCGGCAGGTTCGGCTTATGTTGTTATGCCCTGCAACACAGCACACTTCTTCTATGAACAGATTCAGAAGAATCTTTCAATCCCTATGCTCAATATTATTGAGGAAACGGTGAAAGATGCCTGCGACAAAGGTGTAAAAAAGCTTGGTATCCTTGCAACAAAGGGCACCGTCTCCGCAGGTTCATACCAGAGTATGTGCGAAAAATACGGCATTGAGTGGGCTGTACCCTCTGCCGATGATGAACAGTCGCTGATGAACATTATCTACAATCAGGTAAAAGCAGGTAAAGAAATCAGTATCAGCGAATTTTTAAGAATTGTTGAGAATATGAAAGCAAACGGTTGCGATGCCGTGACTCTCGGCTGTACGGAGCTTTCTGTTATAAATAAAGACTTTGAACTTCACAGAGGCGATATTATTGACTCACTTGAAGTGCTTGCAAGACGAAGCATAGAATTGTGCGGAAAGAAAGTTAAGGTGAATTGAAATGTGCGGATTTGTAGGCTTTCTCAATGAAACTGCAGATGCAGATTATAACAATAAAACCGTAAGGGCAATGGCAGACAGAATTGTTCACCGCGGCCCCGATATGGATGACTATTATGTTGATGATGATGTGTCTCTCGGCTTCAGAAGACTCAGTATCATTGACCTTGAGGGCGGAAGTCAGCCCATTTACAACGAAGACAAGTCAAAGGTGCTTGTTTTTAACGGTGAAATTTACAATTTCAAATCTCTTCGTGAAGACCTTGTTGCAAAGGGTCACGAATTCTATACACACACAGACTCCGAAGTGCTTATCCACGGCTACGAAGAATACGGCAAAGACCTTCTTCCCAAGCTCCGTGGTATGTTCGTTTTTGTTATCTGGGATAAAAAAGAGAAGAAACTCTTCGGCGCAAGGGATATTTTCGGTATCAAGCCTTTCTTCTATTACATCAAGAACGGCAATTTTATGTTCGGCTCAGAGATTAAGTCATTCCTTTCAAATCCTAAGTTTGAAAAGGAGCTTAACAGCGACAGAATCCCCGAATATCTCTGCTTTGAATACATTCCCTCAAACGAAACTCTCTTTAAGAATGTTTATAAACTTGCTCCTGCTTCATATTTTGAGTGGAAAAACGGTGAAATGACCGAGGGTAAGTATTACGAAATGGAATACAATATCGACGAGAGCAAGAATCTCGAAGAATGGGAAAAGATTATTGCCGAAACATTCCGTGACTCAACAACAGTTCACGGCATTGCAGACGTTGAAGTAGGCTGTTTCCTTTCAAGCGGTGTTGACTCAAGCTATGTTGTCAAGGAAATGAGCCGTAATAACAAAGTCCGTACTTTCTCCGTAGGCTATGAAGAGGAGAAGTATTCAGAGCTGAAATATGCTCAGGAATTTGCAAAGACAGCAGGTGTTGACAACTACATCAAGAAAATTTCTGCAGATGAATTTTTCGAGGCTGCTCCCACGGTGCAGTATTACATGGATGAGCCTCTGCCCAACCCCTCTGCAATCGCACTTTACTTCCTTACAAAACTCGCAAGTGAGCAGGTCAAGGTTGTGCTTTCAGGTGAGGGTGCAGACGAACTCTTCGGCGGCTATCACTATTATAAAGACCCTCTCAATTTTGAAAATTATCAGAAATTACCTCTCGGTCTTCGTAAAGCGGCAGCAGGAGTTGCGAAGAATCTTCCCCGTTTCCACGGCAGACGTTTCCTTATGCGTGGTGCAGAGGGTATTGAAGAAAACTTTGTAAGAAATAATTATGTTTTCAGCTACGATGAAAGAGATGCAGTGCTGAATCCCGATATCCCTGCAGTAAATCCTGCAGAATTCACAAAGCCTTATTTTGATATGTGCAAAAATGTTGATGACGTAACAAGAATGCAGTATGTTGATATGCAGACATGGCTTGTTCAGGATATTCTCGTAAAGGCAGACAGAATGTCAATGGCAAATTCACTCGAACTGCGTGTGCCTTTCCTCGATAAAGAGATGCTTAAAGTGGCACTTTCAATCCCCACAAAGTACAGAGTTTCAAAAGAGCAGACAAAGATTGCCCTGCGTGGTGCGGCTCTGAGTCAGGTTCCCGAAAAAACTGCAAGTATGCCCAAAACAGGCTTCCTCACACCCCTCAACGACTGGCTCAAGAGAGATAAATTCTATAATATGGTCAAAGAAGCTTTCACAAGCGAAACAGCAGCAATGTTCTTTGATACAGATTATATTATGACCCTCCTCGATAACCACAAAAACGATAAAGAGAAAAATATGAAACGCATCTGGTCGGTGTATTCATTCATTCTCTGGTACAATAAGTATTTTGTGGAGAATTGATATTGTTCCGTAGGGAGCGATGCCCACATCGCTCCGCAGAATTTGATGTAACTTAAACGGACCGATGTGGGCATCGGTCCCTACACTGAAATTATCAAATTTGCAAAAATAATGTAGGGAACGCTCCCCAGAGCGTTCCGCAAAGTCAGATGAAACCTCAGGACGGACCGATCAGGGCATCGGTCCCTACACAGAAATTATTAAATTTGCAGCGCAGTTTTTTACGGATTGGTGAGAAAATTGGAAAATAAGCTACCCAAAAGAAAAACACCACGATTAAAAAATTACGATTACAGTTTGAATGGTTGTTATTTTGTTACTGTATGTGTAAAAAATCGATTGCAGATTTTAGGAACGATAAAATCTTCCGAAAGTCAATTTTTATCACCCGTTGTAGAGCTATCAGAAACAGGAAAAACTGTTGATAAATATATCAATATGATATGTAAGTCCTATGATAATGTTTTTGTGGATAATTATATTATTATGCCCGACCATATTCATTTGTTGATTTCTATTGAGAAACCATATTACCCTGTAAATCAGAATAATTTAGAAATAAAAGATGTGTCAATTTCCACAATAATAAGGACTACAAAATCTTTGATAACAAAGGAACTAAAGACATCGATCTGGCAGAAGTCGTTTTACGATGAAATAATTACAGATGAAAAAACATATATGAAAGCAAGTCAGTATATTGATGATAATCCTGTGTGTTGGTTTATGGGGAAACATAATGACGAAAATATAATTTTCAGAGATAAATAAATTTGCACAAACCTTGTAGGGAACGATGCCCACATCGTTCCGATTGCGGAATGCAATGGAGCAATAACGGTGGAACACCGTTCGGATGTAGAGAACAGCCCCACATCGTTCCGATTGCGGAATGTAATGAAGCAATAACGGCGCAAGCCGTTCAATCGTTGAATATGATGCCCACATCGTTCCGCAAAGTCTGATGAAACTCAGGACGGACCGATCAGGGGATCGGTCCCTACACAGAAATTATTAAATCCTCGCAAAAATTTGAAAGGACAGAAGAAAAATGCGTAACTTCACTCCCGTATTCCGAATGATTGTTATGAGTGACATTCATGTGAAAGAAGACAAATCCTGCCGTGAGCTTGCAAGGCTCAGGAAAGGTCTTGATTTTGCTT
This sequence comes from Acutalibacteraceae bacterium, assembly GCA_045639185.1. Lineage (GTDB taxonomy): Bacteria > Bacillota > Clostridia > Oscillospirales > Acutalibacteraceae > UBA1081. The sequence goes on along the minus strand of JAZUCO010000175.1, from coordinate 12,097 downwards.
ATGATTATGCAGAAAATTCAGAATACAAAAAAATCGATGCATTTGTTGCCGTTGGTGACTTTGCAGACAGCGGTAAGGAGCAGCAGATGCTCAATCTCAAGGAAGTCCTTGATGAAAAGCTCAAAGCTGAAACTGATGTGACGCTTCTTATGGCAAGTCATGAGTATCACGGTGAGGGTGAAGATGCCGCAAAGGAAAAGTTGCAGAGAATCTTCGGTATGCACTATTATGCGCACAAAGTGATAAACGGTTTTCATCTTGTGGGTGCATCCTGCACAAGAGGCTGTCATTTTGATGAACCCGAGCAGGAATTCGTTGCAAAGGCTCTTAAAGAAGCTGCTGCAGATTCACTCGAAAAGCCCGTATTTTTCTTCCAGCATCCCCACGTTACAGACACTGTTTACGGCAGTATCTACTGGGGTGAAGATGAGCTTTATGAAATTCTTTCAAACTATCCTCAGCTCATCACTTTCTCAGGTCATTCACATTGTCCGATAAATGACCCCAGAAGTGTGCATCAGGAGTATTTCACATCTTTCGGCACAGGTTCACTCAGCTATTTTGAAATGGATGAATTCGGCAAAATCGGTGGCACAATCCCTAAGGACAAGGAAGAATGTGCTCAGTATCTTATCGTTGAAGCAGACGAAAACAACAGAGTCAGAGTTTACCCCGTTGATATTCTTTCAGGCAACTTCTTCCGTGAGCCCTGGAAAGTTGATGTGCCCTCTGACCCATCAACATTCATTTATACAGAGAGAAGAGCAGGCACAGAAAAGCCTACTCATTTCGATGACGATGCATTCATCACAGCCGAAAAGACAGAAAACGGTGTGAAGCTTGTTTTCTCTCAGGCAAAGGGTGAAGAAAGAGTCAACGACTACATAATCAGATTCAGAAACGAAAAGGGAAACATCGCAAAGCAGGTTTCTGTCTGGTCACATTATTATCTGTATACAATGCCTGAAACAATCACAGCAGAAATCAAAGACGTTGACAGCGGTAAATACACCGTTGAAGTCGTTGCAAGAGGTTTCTGGAGAACAGTTTCAGACAACAGCATTAAAACAGAAATTGAAGTATAAAAAAAGAAACTCTGCGCTTTGCAGAGTTTTTTTGTGTGCAATTATTATGTTTGCAGAGATTTAATGGTGTGGTGTAGGGGCGTTGACCCAACGCCCGGCACGTATGTGCATTTTTCGGCAGAAAAATTTAACGGCAAAGCCGTTATTGTTCGCGTTGCTCACAATCGGGCGATGAATCATCGCCCCTACACCTATATCAATTAATTTGCACAAATAATTACGCGTTACGAATTACAATGTCAAACCCCATCTTCTCATACCACCGTGCTGTGGTTTCGTTATCGGTGAGGAGGTATATTTCTTTGCCGAGGGATTGTGCCAGGGCGAGGACGACTTTTTCGCCGTATCCTTTTTTTCTGTAATTATTCAGGGTTGCAACTGACGAAATCACCGCAATTTTATCCGTTTCACCGCTTGTGAGGGCGACGGAGACGATTTTTCCGTCCTTTTCAATGCATTTGCCGTGAATCAGACCGTGACGGATTTTGTGTGATGCGTCCGTATACCAGCCTGAGAAGTATCTGTGTCTTTTTTCGTCCTCTTCAAACACAACGTCAAACACATTTTTTATGTTTTCACCGCTGATGTCGTCTGCGGTGTATTTTTTTTGGTTTTCCGTGAATTTCAGCGTGAAACGAGCCGTGCCGTAAGAGATTTCCGAAGCTCCCACGGTTTTTGCAAAAAGCTCTGCCTCTTCTTTGTCTTCCTCTTCACAGCAGGCAAGAAAAATTCCGTCAAGAAGTGAAAATACACCCGTCACATCGGAGTTTTCGTCTTCTGCGTACCAGAAAAGTGCCGTATCGCCCGAAAGACCGTAAGTATAAAAACGGGTGAGGATAACCGCACCCGTGATTTTGTTTTGGCAGAAAGCCGAAAATTCATTCAGTTTTTCCTCTGTCAGAAGTCTTATCATTTTGCAAATTCCGTAAGCATAGCCTCTGCAAGAAGTCTTACGCTTTCAATATCTCTTGTGTCGCAGACGCAGGAGGGGGAGTGAAGATAACGGCAGGGAGTGTTGATTGTGAGAGTCTTTATACCTGCTCTTGTCTTGTGAACCGCACCTGCATTGTTGCCGCCTGCAATAACTGTTTTTGGCTGTACTTTTATTCCTTTTTCCTTTGCAACTTCAAAAGCCTTGTCAAAAAGCTCTTTGCTGTAAAGAGTGCTTCTGTCCATAAATGAAACTGTTGCGCCCTCACCGAGAATGCACACTTTTTTGTGGTCGGGCACATCGATAAGGTCAGCGGCAGTTGTTGTTTCAAGCACAATTGCATATTCGGGGTCAATGCCGTAAGCAGAGACACCGGCACCTCTGAGACCGATTTCCTCCTGCACGGAGAAAGAGAAATATGCATCATATGGCAGGTCTGAATTAATCATATCAATAAGCACGGCACAGCCGACTCTGTCATCAAGAGCCTTGCCTTTGATTCTGTTTTCACCGAATGTGACAAAATCGGAGAGGAAAACACCTGTATCGCCTATACTTACAAGCTTTTCTGCCTCTTCTTTTGAATCTGCACCTATGTCAATATAAAGTGAATCGGCTGAGGGGATTTTTTTTCTTTCTTCACCCTTTGAAAGATGAATGGGTTTGATACCCACAACACCCGTAACACCATTATCAAACACAATCTGCCTTGCAAGAAGCACCTTTGTGTTGATGCCGCCCACGGGTGAGAATCTGAGCATACCGTCTGATGTGATGTATGTCACAATAACACCCACTTCGTCTGTGTGAGCGTCAAGCATAACTTTGTGAGAGGCAGTTTCTCTGCCTTTTTTGAATGCAATTATGTTACCCAGAGCGTCTTTGTGCCATTCGCACTTGCCGTCTATCTGAGAAATGATGTAATCGCTGACTTTTGTTTCTCTTCCGCTTGTACCGCAAAGGAGAGAAAGTGTTTTAATCATATCAAGCATTGTCTTCTTCTCCTTTATTTATAATGTATGCGGCAATGACCTGAGCCACGGATTCAATATCCTCAAGGTCTGCAACTTCTGCCTGAGTGTGCATATTGCGAAGAGGAATTGACACAAGACCCGTTTTCACACCTGTTTTTGTGGTGGAGATAACGTCTGCATTCGTGCCCGTGGAAGAGGGACAGATTTCTGTCTGATACTTAATTCCCTTTTCCTTTGCAAGAGAGATAAGCTTGTTGCTCATTTCCTGAGAAAGAGAGGGGGAAATGCATATCATCGCACCGCCTCCGAGTTTGCCTGCTTCCTGCTCTGACACACCGGGAGCTGTGCCGAAGCTCACATCAACGGCAATGGCTTCGTCAGGAGAAATGCCGAATGCAGCCGTCTTTCCGCCTGCTTCTGTTGTTTCTTCCTGAACAGAAAAAAGAACAGACACCTTAACGGGAGGATTCTTCTCTCTGATAATGTCAAGTACACGCACAAGAGCTGCCATACCGATTCTGTCATCAAGTGCCGCACCTGCGATTCTTGTACCTGCAAGGGAAGTGAAAGGCGCATCAATTGTGATTCTGTCGCCGACTGAAACAATTTCTTTCAGCTTTTCGTAAGGCAGACCCGTGTCAACAAAAATGCTGTCAAAATCGGGAGCTTTTGATTCGTCATCACCCTTTGAAAGATGAGGCGGAGTGCTTGTGATAACACCGTAAAGAGGCTTCTTGCCCCATACTGTGACTTCTGCCGCAGCGAGTACACGAGCATCTGTGCCGCCGCACTTGTCAACACGGAGAAAACCCGTTTTGTCAATATCTGTCACAATAAGACCGATTCTGTCGAGATGTGCATCAAGCATAATGTGAGTTTTTCCCTCACCCGCAGTACCGATGATACTGCCCATTGCGTCCGTACGCACATCAGCATACTGCGAGAGAATTTCTGCGGCATTTGTCATTGTGTGACACGCACCCGAAACCCCCGCACCTTCAATAAGTTTTTTGCAAAGTTCTTTTATATCCATAAAAACACCTTTATATAATGATATATACATTATATTAAGCAGAAAGGGAAAATGCAAGAAAAAAATAATTTAATGCACAATTCACAATGCAAAATGCACAATTAATTTTTTGCACAATCCCTGTAGGGACCGCTCCCCAGAGCGGTCCGTCCGAGCCGACATCAGATTCCGCGGAACGATGTGGGCATCGTTCCCTACACTTATAATTGTGAATTGTGAATTATTCAGAGGTCATCGGCATCCTGCACGGGTTCTTCGTCATCATTATCCGTACCCGAATAACTGCCGAGCACATCGCTGACAATGCCGTTATCGCTGATGCTGTTCCAGATTTTTCTCTGTTCCTCGGGGTAATGTTTTCTGCCTTTTCTTCCGTTTTTGTCATAAGTTTCCATAGTGAAATCTCCTTTCGGTATCAGTATTGCCGGGTTTCATTTTTTTATTACTTTGTGTCTTGTTTTATTGACATTTTACGTTTTTCGGTGTATAATAAACAAACAGTAAAAAACAGTACTATTATGTAGTGTTTCTGTGCAAAATTTATATATACAAAAGATACTTTTTTGTTGTTTTGACGAAAATTTGTTAATTTTGTTTTAACGATTGACAAAAGTGTCTTGTTGGAGTATTATTAGCATAGTAATGGAGGAGAATCTCCGTGTGTTTGAATCTTTTAATCTGAAAGGATTGTTTAGTTATGAAAAAAATTATGGCAGTACTCGTTGCTCTTGTTCTTGCTTTCTCTTTCTCAGTAACATCATTTGCTGCTGAAACAGAATCAGGCGAAATAAGCGGTGCATTCGCAGACTTTGACCCCGCATCATTCATGGATATGTTTGCAGGTATGGATATGAGCGCTATCACAGGTGCTCTTGACGGTATGGATCTCGGTGCTATCACAGGCCTCTTCGAAGGTATGGACGTTAGCATGATCACAAACCTCCTCGGTGATATGGATCTCAGCGGTATCACAGATATCCTCGGCGGTCTTGACATCGGTTCACTCATCGGCGGTCTCGGCGGTTCAGGCAGTGATGCTCCCGCAGACGACACAACAACTCAGGCTCCCACAACTCAGGCTCCTGCAGGTGACAATGATGTTGACGCTCCCACAGAAGCTCCCACAGAAGCTCCCGCAGGTGACAACAACACAGGTGATATCCCTCAGACAGGTGACAACGGTATGGTAGCATCTTTCGCAGTTTGCGCTATCGCAGCAGGTGCTTTCATCGTTCTCAGCAAGAAAAAGGAAGCTTAATCAAATAAGTAAACTCAGGCGGTGATTTTATATCACCGCTTTTTTCATTTTGTACGCATTTTGCGTTGCATAATTATTCTTCATACGGCACAAAATAGAATCATCAAATCAAAGTGAGGTAAAATTATGACTGATGATAAAGAAAATGTGACCGATATGAATTCAAAAATGAAAAAATACATCCTTGCGCTTGGTGCTTGTATGGTGATTTTTGCCGTACTTGCGGTGGCTGTGTCTGACAATGCAAAAACCAATACTCAGCCCACAACTCTTCCCGTGCCTGAAACTCAGACAAAAGGAGTGGAAGCCGAGGCGGAAAACGAGCCAGATACAAGGGATAAAATCACAATTATTGTGCCTGCAACACAGCTTACACAGCAGACGGTTGTCACAACTCAGGGCACAACAGAGAGTACAACAAAAGGTGCTCCCGTGTCTTATTCTCTGCCCCTTGGCACAGATATCGGCAATGATTACAGTCAGGGCATTCCCGTTTATAACGAGGCTCTTGCTGACTGGCGCACACACAACGGTGTCGATTTCAAGGGTGAATACGGTGATTCCGTCAAGTGCATTGCGGATGGCATCGTAAAGGAAATCAGAGAAGATCCCGTTATGGGCGGAGTGATTGTTGTGGAGCACGGAGGCGGTGTTGAGTCAACCTACTGCGGTGTGATTGCTTCAGACGATATTGCAGAGGATATTTTTGTTGCTGAAAATGATATGCTCGGTACCCTCAGCAGTATTCCCTCCGAGAATGCAGAGGGTTTCCCTCATCTTCACCTTGAAATAACCGTCAACGGCAAAATTCAGGACCCCCTTGAGATTATGGGGAGAGATTGAGAATTCGTAATTATTTGTACAAATTAATTGGTTTCGGTGTAGGGACCTGCCCCACATAGATCCGTCATAGCTGACATCAGACTCTGCGGAACGATGTGGGCATCGTTCCCTACAGGTGCTGTGCAAAAAATTCATTATGCATTATTTCCCTTTTTTCCATATTATTTTAATATTTTTATTATATATATTATTTGACATAATCTCTGTAATATATTATAATAACTATATATGCGAAAAAGGGGAGGCGGTTGCCGTGTTAAAAAGAATTTCTGCAATAATTTTGTGCATCGTTCTTGCGGTGCCGTTTTTTGCGTTTTCCTCTTCGGCAGAGGGCACTTTTTCCGTCGGTTCATACCTTGTGACAGATAAAAAAGGCGCAATGATTTTCCCGTCACCTGAGGCAACTCTTGACTACAACACGGTTGCTCCCGAGGGTGTATATCTCAACGTCATCAGAGTTGATGGTAACTTCGGCTACACCACATACAATGCGGTTTACGGCTGGATAGACCTTACAGACGGCACTCAGTACGTCAGCAGTAAACCTGCCGTGACAGACAAAAACAAAATCGAGGGTGCAAAGGGTATTAAAGTCACCCGTCTTCCGTCAGCAACGGAGTTTGTTGAGGGTGAAGACAGCGCAGATATCAGCGGTCTTGAAGTTTCACTTATCTTCAATGACGATAAAAGCTCCACAATGCCCGTAAAAGGCTATACGGTTGCATTCCCCGACCTTGATACATACGGAAGAAAAGAAGTTAAAATCTACTATGGCGGTTTCAGCACAACTTATATGATAAATGTTGTCAAAGTCCCCGTTACGGGAATCGTCATCACAAGACCTTTCAAGACAACATTCATCGAGGGTGAAGCTGTAAGCTTTGAGGGACTTGAAGTTTCAGCCTATTTCAGCGACGGCAGAGATTCAGGCTCAGGCATAAAGCTCTCTCCCGAAGAATACACCTTAAGCGGTGTCACAGAGGGTACAACCACTCTGGGTCCGGGTACATATCCCGTTACAATCACTTACAAATATCCCGAAATCACAGCAAGCTTCAATATCTACGTTTCAGGTAAAACAGTAAAGACCCTTAAACTGCAGAAACTTCCCCCGGCTCTTGTGCTTTATCAGGGGCAGAAATTCAACAACAGCGATTTCGAGCTTGTGGCAACTTATGACAACGGTACAAGCGAAAAAATAACCGATTTTGACATTCAGTGTGACAATATGCAACTCGGTCTTCATACAGCCCGTATTTATTATATGGACAGATACGTGGCATTTGAGTATGAAGTCAGAGAGCTTCAGCAGACGGGAATCGCAGTGGGTGATGCATCAAACGTGGGCAGTTATGCAGGTGATTCACCTGACTTCAGCAACCTTAAAGTCTACAACGTCTATAACAGCGGTGAGAAAAAGCTGACAGAAGACTATGAGCTTTCTCACGAAATAGACATAAACACCATCGGCAAATACAAAGTCACCGTAACTCAGGGTGAATATACAGCCGAATTCGAATACACCGTCGCAAAAAGAGCAGAAATCCGTGCAGGTGACATTGATTTCAACGGCAAAGTCAATGCAATCGATGCAAGACTCGCTCTCAGATGCTCTGCACAGATAGAAAAACTTTCAGACGATGCATTCCTTGCGGCAGACGTTGACCTTGACGGAAAAGTAACAGCACTTGATGCAAGAAAAATTCTTCGTGTTTCTGCGGGACTGGATGTGCTGTGATGACGAAGAAACAGATTGCACTCCTTGCCGTGGAGGCACTTAAAAATGATTATCCCGATGCGATATGTTCACTTGTGGCAGGTAATCCCTTTGAACTTCTCATTGCTACACGACTCTCTGCACAATGTACAGATGCAAGAGTCAACCTTGTGACACCCGCACTTTTTGAAAAATACAAAACCCTTGAGGATTATGCCTCAGCTGATGTGAAAGACATTGAAGAAATCATTCATTCCTGCGGCTTTTTCAGGCAGAAGTCAAAGGATATCATCGAGATGGCAAAAAAAATCATCTCCGATTATAATTCGGTCGTGCCCGACACAATAGAGGAGCTTACAACTCTTTCAGGTGTGGGCAGAAAAACCGCTAACCTCATCTGCGGTGATGTTTACGGCAAACCTGCCGTTGTTGCAGACACGCATCTTATCCGCATTTCAAACAGACTCGGTCTTGTGGCAACAAAAGACCCCTACAAGGTTGAAATTGAGCTTAAAAAACTCCTTCCGCCCGAAGAGAGCAACGATTTCTGCCACAGAGCCGTGCTTCACGGCAGAGCTGTCTGCGATGCAAGAAAACCGAAATGCGATGTATGTTCTATGTCGCAATTCTGCAAAAAGAAAATCTGATATTAACATATATTGAAAGGACTAATTCAAAATGTCATTACTTACAAAACTTTTCGGAGATGACTCCAAAAGAGAACTTAAAAGAGTTTTTCCCATAAGGGATAAGGTTCTCGCACTTGAGGAAGAGTACAGCAAACTTACAGATGCTGAACTTCAGGCAAAAACTCCTGAATTCAAAGAAAGACTTGCAAACGGTGAAACACTTGACAATATCCTTCCCGAAGCATACGCAGCCTGCCGTGAAGCTTCATGGCGAGTTCTCGGTATGAAACACTTCCCCGTACAGGTGCTCGGCGGTATTGTTCTTCATCAGGGCAGAATTGCCGAAATGAGAACAGGTGAAGGTAAAACTCTTGTGGCAACACTTCCCGCATACCTCAATGCTCTTGAGGGCAAGGGTGTTCACATCGTTACTGTCAACGACTACCTTGCACGTCGTGACTCAGAGTGGATGGGTAAAGTTTTCCGCTTTATGGGTCTTACTGTAGGTCTTATCGTTCAGGGTGCTCAGAATGATGAAAAGAGAGCTGCTTACGCTGCAGATATCACTTACGGTACAAACAATGAAATGGGCTTTGACTACCTTCGTGACAATATGGTCGCTTACAAGGAACTCAGAGTGCAGAGAGGTCATAATTTTGCCGTTGTTGACGAAGTTGACTCAATCCTTATCGACGAAGCAAGAACTCCTCTTATCATTTCAGGCAGAGGTGACAAGTCTTCCGACCTTTACAAGACAGCAAACGATTTTGTAAAGACTCTCAGCGAAAAGCGTATCAAGGAACTTGAAGCAAAGCAGGATATTGAAGACGTTGCAGACGACTCAGTTGACTACATCGTTGACGAAAAGGCAAGAACAGCCACATTCACAAAAGCAGGTATTGAAAAGGCTGAAAAGTGGTTCAACCTTGAAAATCTTATGGATGCCGAAAACCTTACACTTCAGCATCATCTTCAGCAGGCTCTCAAGGCTAAGGGTGTTATGAAGCGTGACGTTGACTACGTTGTAAAAGACGGTCAGATTTTCATTGTTGACGAGTTCACAGGCCGTATTATGATAGGCAGACGTTACAACGAAGGTCTTCATCAGGCTATTGAAGCTAAGGAAGGCGTAAACGTCCGTTCAGAGTCAAAGACTCTTGCAACAATCACATTCCAGAACTATTTCAGACTCTATAAAAAGCTCTCAGGTATGACAGGTACCGCTATGACTGAGAAAGATGAATTCCAGTCAATCTATTCTCTTGACGTTATCGAGATTCCCACAAACAAACCCATGGTAAGAAACGATCTTCCCGACGTTCTTTACAAAACAGAGAACGCAAAGTTTGCGGCTATCATCGACCTTATCAAGGAATGCCACGAAAAGGGTCAGCCCGTACTCGTAGGTACTGTCAGCATCGAGAAGTCAGAGCAGTTCAGCAAAGTCCTCAAGAGAAGCGGCATTGCTCATAACGTGCTCAACGCAAAATATCACGAAAAAGAAGCAGAAATCATTGCTCAGGCAGGTAAGCTCGGCGCTGTTACAATCGCAACAAATATGGCAGGCCGAGGCACAGATATTCTTCTTGGCGGTAACGCAGAATACCTTGCAAAATCAGAAATGAGAAAAATGGAAGGTATGACAGAGGAGCTTATCGCAGAAGCAACAGGTTTTGCTGAAACAGATAACGAAGAAATCCTTGAAGCAAGACGCATTTATGCAGAGCTTGAAGCAAAGTACAAATCTGCAATTGCAGGCGAAGCTGAAGCTGTAAGACAGGCTGGCGGTCTCTTCATCATCGGTACAACAAGACACGAATCAAGACGAATCGACAACCAGCTCAGAGGTCGTTCAGGCCGTCAGGGTGATCCCGGTACAAGCCGTTTCTTCCTCTCAGCAGAAGACGAACTCATCAGACTCTTCGGCGGTGACAGATTCTCAAGAATTCTTGATGCATTCAAGAGCATAGGCGATATGCCTCTTGATATGAAGATGTTCTCAAAGTCAATCGAAAGTGCTCAGACAAAGGTTGAAAGCAACCACTTCGCAATGCGTAAAAACGTCCTTAAGTACGACGACGTTATGAACACTCAGCGTGAAATCATCTACAAGCAGAGAAATCAGGTTCTTGACGGTGTTGACCTTGATGCAACAATCCGCAAGATGATTATTGACAGCCTTTCAGATGCTGTAGATTTCTACTGCCCCTCTTCAAACAATCACAAAGACTGGAACATCACAGGTCTTAAGACAAAGTATAAGTGGCTCCTTGGCGAAGATGAGCTTGTGAGCGAATCAGACAGCGGTGCAATCTATGATCAGCTTGTTGATATCGCAGAAACAAAACTTGCTTCTCAGAGAGAAAAATACGGTGAAGAACTCTTCAAGGCTCTTCAGCATAAGGCTCTTATCGAAAATGTTGATATGAGATGGATGGATCACATCGACGCTATGGATCAGCTCAAGAGAGGCGTAAGCCTTAAGGCATACGGTCAGCAGGATCCCGTTATCGCATTCAGAAACGAAGGTTCTGATATGTTCGATGAAATGATCACAAATATCCGTGAAGGCACAGTTCAGTTCGTTCTCTGCGCTGTTCTCAGAAGCGAAGAAGACGTAAAACGTGAACAGAAAATGAAACCCACCACAACAAACAGCGGTGACGGTACAGAAAAGAACCGCCCCGTTAAAAAGGGTGAAAAGGTCGGCAGAAATGACCCCTGTCCCTGCGGCAGCGGACTCAAATACAAAAAGTGCTGCGGCAAAAACGCATAAAACATAAAGCTCCGACTAACCTCGGAGCTTTTTTTGTTAAAAGTGAAGAATATCTGTGTAGGGACCGATCCCCTGATCGGTCCGTCCTAAGCCGATATCAGACCCTGCGGAACGATGTGGGCATCGTTCCCTACAGGGTTTCTGCAAAATTTTCGGTACATCAATTCCTCAACCCCCTTTGCGTACATTCTGCACATTAATTTTTTTTGAAAAATACATAATTTTTCTGTATTGATATAAAAAAATTCTTGAAATGGTGAAAAAAAAGGTTTATACTATATAGCATAAATTTATTGTTTATTATTCTTTTTTATATAGGAGGAAATACTATGGATTCAAACAAAAGACCCGATTCTATGGCTCGTATAAACACACTTGAACTTGCAAATCAGTTCATTGACGAGCAGGTTGCTGCAGTACGTGCTCAGGTTGGTGACAAGAAGGTTCTTCTTGCTCTTTCAGGCGGTGTTGACTCATCAGTTGTTGCTGCTCTTCTTATCAAGGCTATCGGCAAACAGCTCGTTTGTGTTCACGTTAACCACGGACTTATGAGAAAGGGCGAAAGCGAACAGGTTATCGAAGTTTTCGGTAAGGCTCTTGATGCAAACCTCGTTTATGTTGACGCAACAGACAGATTCCTTGATCTTCTTGCAGGTGTAAGTGATCCCGAAAAGAAGAGAAAAATCATTGGTGCAGAGTTCATTAAGGTATTTGATGAAGAATCTGCAAAGCTTGACGGTATTTCTTTCCTCGCTCAGGGTACAATTTACCCCGATATTCTCGAAAGCATCAAGCAGGCAGAAGGCAAAAAGGCAGTTAAATCTCATCACAACGTTGGCGGACTTCCCGAA
>JAZUCO010000174.1:0-22337 GCA_045639185.1 Acutalibacteraceae bacterium | reverse complement strand
CCTCTGCCGTCTACACGCTTGTTCTCATCAAGGAGCCAACGACGAACGATGTACTTCTGAAGCTTGTACATACAGTCATCGATCTTGTCTGCCTCTTCAGCATACTTTTCATCGAATTCAGCGTGAAGCTTTTCGTAGATGGGAAGAAGTCTCTCATCGCGGATTCTCTTATCGTCTGTGTCAAGTGCGAACTTAACATCGTCAATAGCAAATGCCTTGATAGCTTCGAAGAGTTCTTCTGAGGGATCGTTTGAGGGGAAGTCAACCTTGGGCTTACCTACTTCTGCCTGAATGCCCTTGATGAACTCAACAACCTGCTGGTTTACTGAGTGAGCATACATAATACCGTCAAACATAACTTCGTCTGAAATTTCGTTTGCGCCTGCTTCAATCATAGCAACAAGGTCTGCTGTTGAAGCAACAGTAACAGTCATCTGTGTCTTTTCTCTCTGTTCAACTGTGGGGTTGATAACAAATTCACCATCAACAAGACCGAGTGAAACGCTTGATACGGGGCCATCCCAAGGAATCTGTGAAATTGAAAGAGCGATTGAAACACCGATCATAGCAGTGATTTCGGGTGAGCAATCAGGGTCAACTGACATAACAGTTGCAACGATACCTACATCGTTTCTCATGTCCTTGGGGAAAAGAGGACGGATAGGTCTGTCGATAACACGAGATGCAAGAGTTGCCTTTTCGCTTGCCTTGCCTTCTCTTCTCTGGAATGAACCGGGGATTTTACCTACTGAGTAGAGCTTCTCTTCGAAGTCAACTGACATGGGGAAGAAGTCTACGCCCTCACGGGGCTTGTCTGCCATTGTAACTGAGCAGAGAACTTCTGTTTCGCCGTAACGAACGAGACATGAGCCTGCTGCGAGCTGTGCCATCTTGCCTACTTCAACCTTAAGAGGTCTGCCTGCAAGTTCAGTTTCAAATACTCTGAAATCTGTAAACATTTTTATAATCTCCTTTGTGATTTTTTATGTCCGGTCAGCTCTCCCGCTGTTAATGTACAATTCAATACATACGATATTCATACACATTGAATTGTACATTATACATTAAAATACGATGAAGCCAAACCCGACAGTTTTTAATTGTACATTATTTGAAAAATGGGCAGCAAACAATGTATATTGCTTGCCGCCCTGTTTTCCGAAAATTACTTACGAAGACCAAGTCTTGCAACGATTGAACGGTATCTTTCGATATCATTCTTCTGAAGGTAAGCAAGAAGGTTTCTTCTGTGACCAACCATCTTGAGAAGACCACGTCTTGAGTGATGGTCCTTCTTGTGCTCCTTAAGATGCTCAGTAAGGTCGTTGATTCTCTTTGTGAGAACTGCGATCTGTACTTCGGGAGAACCTGTGTCGCCTTCGTGTGTAGCATACTCAGCGATGATAGCTGTCTTTTCTGCCTGTGTCATTGTTTTTCACCTCATTAATTATTTACCGATATCTCAGAGTAAGGCAGGTGAATACTCATTGAGTTTACTCCATACTCCGTGAATTCGGCAGCTTCAACATTATATCATATGTATTTTACTTTGTCAAATACTTTTTTGAATAAATACTGCTGCATTAAAGCCGTTTCTGTTATGCATTATGCAACATCCTGAGCAGAATTTTTCTTTTTCTTAAAATAAGGAACAATATCAAATCTACCCATCGCAATAAGTACGGAAATAAGACTTATTGCATCTGTTGCAAGAGCTTCCCACGCACTGCAAGTACAGTTGTAAACTACCCACATAACAAGAGTGGGGACATTAAGAATTCTTATTGTTCTTGTGTTTTTAAGGCTGTAAGCAACTGTTGAACAGAGTTTACCCACAAGTGGAAGAAGTGACTGCGGCCCCTCCCATGTGATGATTGCAGAAATAATATAAATTCCGCAGAAAATCCACATTGCAGCTTTTGTTGACTTCTCTTTTTCAACAAGCTTGTAAAAAATAAAGTTTCGCACAACACCCACAAGATTCATAATTGCACCCGTGGGAGCATCGAGAAGATAATACTGAATTGTGAATGCCGCCTCTGAGCCGAGTTTTGCAACAACTATTCCCTTGTGCTTGTTGCTCTGAAATGCCGCAACGCCCAAAATGAATGCGATTATTCCAATTGCCCTTATAAAAATTTCAGAATGTATAAATTCCATATTAACCTCAAAAAAAGGGATTGATTTCTCAATCCCTTAAAAATTACCACTTATTATTGCTGTTACCGCCACGTCTTGCACCGCCGCCGCTTCTGCGTGATTCTGCCGGCTTTTTGATACCTGCCTGACGCTCGTCACTTGTCTGCTTGAATTTAGCCATCATATCTTCAAAAGACTGAGGCTTATCTTCCTGACGATTGCCCTGCCATACGGGAGGATTATTATTTCTTCTGGGTCTGTTATTGCCGGGCTTTTTATCAAAGCCTTTGTCTGCACCCTTGAATTCTTTCTTTTCACGGGTTTCTGCAGGCTTGGGTTCTGTCTGCTTGATTGAAAGGCTGATTTTGCCTGCTTCATTAATAGAAAGAACTTTAACTTTGACATCCTGACCCTCTGCAAGATGCTCTTTGATATCCTTGACATATGATGATGCAACTTCTGAAATATGTACCATACCAACTTCGCCGCTTGATACCTTAACGAACGCACCGAAATTTGTAAGGCCCGTTACTTTGCCCTCGAGAATGTCACCAACATTTAACTGCATTTAACAATTTTCCTCCGACTCACTTTTAGTTTCCGTAAATATAAACATGCTCGTCAGGATAAACATAATCCTGCTCTCTTGCATATTGTTCCATAAGAACTGACTCGTTTTCCTCTTTCATAAGAGCTTCGAGTGCTGCATTTTTTTCATCCATTTCCATAGATTCGGCTTCTTTAGCCACTAATTCTTCGGCAAGCTTTTTGTTTTCATTCATAAGCACACCGATTCTTATGAGCATTGCAACCACAAACACAACAAGGAATGCAATCACTATATAAAAAATATTTTTAGGCAAAGGTTTTTTCTTTTCCATTATAATCTCTTTCAATTTTATTCATATTCATTTTTAATCCTAATCAAAGGTATTATACACCATTCATTACTCATCTTTCAAGGGCTTTTTTAATTTATTTTTTGAAATTTCAAGCTTTTTTATAATTTTTTCTTTTATTTTACAGAGTCCTGCAAGAATCTTTTTCAAAACACGATAAAAAGGTAAAAAAATCACAGATAAAATTCTTCTAATGAGGTTTGAAAATTTCCCCGTAACAAAAGAAACAAGAACTCCCAGAGTAGAAAAATAAACAGCCGCACCCGTAAAAAGTGCAAGCAGAAGATAAATTCTTATAAAACCGTTTGCTGTCGCAAGAAGCAGAAGATATGTCAGCACCGCAGAGAGAATACAGAACAGAAAATCAGCAGCAAAAACTATCGGTTTCATCTTCACAAACAGACTTCTGATAACACTTGCCGCATCATAAACGATACCGAGAATAAACCCCAGACCGAGAAAAGGCATAAGATTCTCAATCTGAACTGAAAGATCAACACCGTACATACGCTATCTGAAAAGTCGTGTAAACAAACCGCCCTGAGGGCGTGTTTCGTTATACTGTAATGAGATTATATTACCCTCGACATTGAGCTCCCCCATATCAACACTCATCCTGATGATATGAAGATCCTCCCCTTTTACAACCAGTTCACCTTTTTCTGTCTGAGCAATTATTGTCTGTTCATCATATCCGCCGATATCAATAACACCCGTAACAACAAGACTGTGTCTGTCCTCAAGTGTCAGATTATGCGGAAATTTTATTGTTTTATCGTCTGCCATAATACCCCTCTTTAATAAAAAAATAGACTGTCATCAAATAATTATGATAACAGTCTTAATTTTATTACACAGAGGATAATTCTTCTATCTCGTATTGTTCACCGACAAGGCCTTTTAGTCTGTGAAGAATTTCTTTTTCATCATACAGTTTTAATCTGAGAATAAGCGTGTCACCGTCATACAGTTTCTTTTCACCGTCATTATCCATATCCTGCTCGTTATGATTTGCTCTTGTAACGCTGACTACGACTGCAGAATGAGGCCACATAATGTCTCGCACGGTTTTACCCACAACAAAAGAATCGGTTGAAACTTTCATTCTGTAAGATACAATTCTCGCAGTTTTGCCTTCGTTCTGGCTTTCTTCAAGTCTTTCAAGCACTCTGTCATAGAAAGGAGTCTGATTGAAAACTGCAGTAATGAAATTAACTACAAAAACAACAAGTGCAACATAAAACAAATTTGTATATCTGCAGGTAAATTCAATAAAAAGTACGGTTGCGGTAAGCGGAGCACGCAATGTACCGCCTATAAATGCACACATACCGAGAACAACAACAGTCGGGAATATTTCGGGAGCCATTCCTGCAAAAACAAGAATTCTTCCGCCTATTGCACCGACAAGGGCACCGATTGCAAGAGTGGGAACAAATATACCACCCGTTGCACCGCTGTCTGTCACAAGCACCATCATAATCATTCTCACGACAAGCACTGCAAACAACAAACCGAAAGATTCACCGTAAGAAAGGATATTCTCAATAATTTCATGACCGCTGTGAACACTGTGGCTGAAGCAGAAGCCGAGAATACCTGTAATTACAAAAACAACAATAAGTTTCACTGTATCGGGAACTATCTTTTTCAGTTTCTTTGTGAATTTTCCGAAGTACCCGAGTGAAGCATCAAAAATACCGACTGCAACAGCAACAATAACGCTGAAAAGAAGAAGATAACCTACATTTCCCAGTTCAAAATCGGGAAAATCATGTACTGCAAACAACTCTGCACTTATTCCGAAGATATTACACAGAACCTTGTTTATATATGTTGCTGACAGTACTGACATTGATACTGTAAGAACGAGCATCGGTGTAAATCTCTTATGGATTTCCTCAAGTGCAAAAAGGATTGCAGACAAAGGTGAACCCGTTGCAACAGAAAAACCTGCTGCGGCACCGCCTGTCATAACATAACGGCTCCATGCAGATTTACTGCCGTTGGGACCTGAGCACAAACCTCCTATTGCAGTACCGACAATAACTGCAGGACCTTCACTGCCAAGGGGAAGTCCGCACAAAAAACTTATAAAACTGCCGATAACAGTGCCGTAGACTGTTCTTGTTCTTCTGAAAGATAACACACCTCTGAGAATTCCTTCACAACAAGGAATTCCTCCGCCTTTCATTTCGGGAATGCGTTTCTGCATAAAGCCCATAAGAAATGCAAATGCAACCAAAGCGGCAAAAATACCGACAACAGCAAACGGAGACTCAGCAGCTTCAGCATAGATAAGCTCAGACAAATGTTCAAGTTTTTTTGCTGCAAATCTGAACCCGAAAATTCCTGCACCGGTTATTGAGCCGCAGATTATCCCATACCATACGCAGGGAAGAATGTTATAAATATACTCTTTATAATGTTTCAAAATATCGCCTTCATATTTCTTTTGAAGTATTATAACAGTTGAAGATAAACAAGTCAATCAGCTATTGATAAAAATCTCAATATATATTATACTCTGAAAGAAGGAGTGAATACAATGGAATACAAAAATCCTTTTATAGAACAGCGTGCAGACCCATATATAACAAAAGGTCCTGACGATTTCTATTATTTTACGGCATCCTACCCTGCATTCGGTGATGTACACCACGGATACGATCGAATTATTTTAAGACGAAGCACAACAGTTTCAGGTCTTGCCGAAGCTGAAGAAAAAACAATATGGACAGCCCACGAAGATGGCATTATGTCAAAACATATATGGGCACCTGAAATACATTGCATAGGCGGGAAATGGTATATTTTCTTTGCAGCCGCAAACAGTGATGATATATGGCACATAAGACCGTATGTGCTCTGTTGCAAAGGCAATGACCCCATAAATAATGAATGGGAAGAAAAAGGCAGAGTTATGCCCTCTGAAGATGACAATATTTCCTTTAACAGCTTTTCTCTTGATATGACATATTTTGAGCATAAAGGCAAACATTATGTTATCTGGGCAGAAATCATAGGTGATTCATCATTGTTTATGGCAGAGATAAATCCCGCTGAGCCCTGGAAACTCACAAGCAGACCTATACTTCTGACAAAACCCGAATATTCCTGGGAAAAAGTTGTTTTCAGAGTCAACGAAGGTGCAAGTGTGCTTAAAACAGAAAAAACAGTTTATATTTTCTTTTCCGCATCGGGCACAGGTTCGGAATATTGTTTGGGAAGACTTTCTGCAGACACAGATGCTGACCTTATGAACCCCGAAAGCTGGACAAAGCTTGACCAGCCCGTACTTCAGACAGAAGACCTTATCGGTGAATCAGGACCTGGACACAATAGCTTTGTGACAGACGAAAACGGTAATTTACTTCTCGTTTACCACGCAAGACCCGAAAGCCATATAAACGGTGAATGCGGTTCTTTCTGCAGCGATTCTCTTTATGACCCCTGCAGACACGCAAGAATCAGAAAAGTCAGATTCGATGAAAATTCAGTCCCCGTACTCAACTATAAATAAAAAGAAACGGCAAAGGTTAAACCTCTGCCGTTTCTTTTTATAAGTCATATACGTTTGAATAATTTGTTCTGGGTGGAGATGGTTCAAATTCTCCCAGAATAACGGAAATCTGTTTCTGCTCTGTACCTCTGTTGATTGTAAGCACAGCAATATCTCCGCTTCTGTATGAAGAAAGAGCTGTTTTAAGTGCAGAAACTGTTTTTATTTCAACACCGTCTATGGCAACAATAACATCACCGATTGCAAGTCCTGCTTTTGACGCCGCTGTGTCTTCACCTATTGCGGCTATCTTTGCACCGTTGACACTTCTTGAGCTCTGCAGGAAACCATAGTTTGTAATTTCTTTATCATAAACAGAAACACCGATAAGAGGCTTTCCTGTTACATAACCGTTATTGATGATTTCATCAATCATACTTCTTACATCATCAATGGGAACACAGAAGCAAAGTCCTTCAATTGAAGATGATGCATACTTTGCACTTGCAATACCGACGACGAATCCGTGGCTGTCAAATACGGGACCGGCTGAGTTACCGCTGTTGATTGCAGCGTCCGTCTGGAACATATTGATTGAATAATCGGAGCCTGTATCAATAAGTCTGTTGAGAGCACTCACGACACCTTTTGTAAGCGTAAATGTAAGGTCACCGAGAGGATTACCGATAACAAAGACATCATCACCGACCTTAAGGTCTGATGATTTGCCGTAAACAAGGCTTTCAATATTACCCTGAGGTTCAATTTTTATAACAGCAAGGTCATTTGACTCTTCATAACCAATTACATCTGCAGAATAAACAGATTCATCATAAAGAGTCACAGTAACGCTGTCTGCACCTTCAACAACGTGATAATTTGTAACAATATATCCGTCTTCGCTGACAATAAAACCTGTGCCGTAGCCTACAGAATAGTAGTTTTTGACTTCTATGCTAACAACAGAGTCAACATTGTTTGCATAGATATCTGTTGCGGAAAGACTTTTGTCAACAGAAGGCTTTTCGTCACTTGAAGTTGATGTACCTGAAACAATTGCATCACCTGATGACTGATTATTCTGAGACTGAGTTATCTTTTCAGCCTGAGTTGTCTGTTCATCGGCAAGTGTGTCATTCGGTGAAACAACGGACTCAGCTTCAGACGAGCCGTTTGTATTTATATTCTTTTTTATAATGCTTCCCGATATAAAACCGCCTACAATACCGCCAAACAAAACACAGAAAACACAGATAACAGAAAAAATGAGTATGAGGTTACTCTTTTTTTCCTGCTTTTTCAGAACCGGAACAGTATTTTCTGCAAGACTATACTGTTCTGTATTAATTTGTTTTTCAACGGGTCTTTCTTCCATATAAAAAAATCACTCATTTCACTTTTGAGTTTATGCCTTACTGAGAGAACTATGAACGAGATTCTTTATTTCTGCTGTAATTCTGCTTTCAACAAAAGGCAATCTGTATTTATTCAATGAAACATCATTACCTGTAATCATTTCATACCATACACAGGCAGAAATAAATTCACTGATTCTGCCGAATTGCGAATCAACATCGTCTCTTTTGCATAAACCTATCTTTTCTGCTGACACAAAAACTTCTCCCACAGGCAGAAACATTATTGCATCACTGTTTTTTACTGCATATTCACAAGCGGATTTACTTGCTGTCAACAAAGGCTCGGCAATGATAACGGTTGCCTTGCGGCAATTTGCTTTTATTATTTCACAAAGCTTTATAAGATAGGGAAAATATGTATTCTCATCAGATGACAGTTCATCACTCTGCTGAATGACAACATAATCCCAATCCAACCAGTCAAGTGCTTTTATAAGTGCGAAATTTTCTGAAACATCAAACCTTACGCTTTCTTCACTGTTACAGACAAATGTGAATATTTCGCTGTTTTCTTCTGCGGCATTCACAATATCACACAGACTGACATCTGCAGCAGACAATGATCCTGCAACAATAACAGCCGAATCACTTTTTGCAAGTTTAGGAAGATAACCCTGAGCCAATTTCGATGAATTGTTCCCCAGAGATAAGATTTTTACATGCTTCAATCAAAATCACCTTTCTGTCAGGTCAGCAAACGGTACATTGCAGAAGCATTCTCCTTGGTTGCATGCTCGGAAATCACAAGCACCTCAGCTTTTGTGACATTTGAGCCTACTCTGATTTCTATTACATCACCGATTTTCACTTCATATGAAGCTCTTGCGGTTTTACCGTTTACATCTATATGTTTTGCGTCGCAAAGTTCATTTGCAACAGTTCTGCGTTTCACAAGACGTGAAACTTTCAAAAATTTGTCAAGTCGCATAAACAGACCTCTTTATCTTATTATATATATTTTACTTAAAATATTCTTAAAAATATTATAACTCAGCATATTGATATTGTCAAATAAAACCACATAAAAATAAAAAGACGGAGGGAACTCCGTCTTTTATGGAAAATATGCCTTAATTACTTTGCAACTGCATCCTTGAGAGCTTTACCAGCCTTGAATGCGGGAACCTTTGTTGCTGCAACTGTCATTGATTCACCTGTTCTGGGGTTACGGCAAACCTTTTCTGCACGAGCACGTACATCGAATGAGCCGAAGCCTACAAGCTGAACGCTTTCACCGTTTGCAAGAGCATCTGTGACTGTTGCGAAAACTGCGCTAACTGCTGCATCAGCATCCTTCTTTGAAATGCCTGCCTTTGCTGCAACTGCTGCAACGAGATCTGTCTTCTTCATGGATTTATCCTCCTTTATTTTATATGTTCCAAATTTATTTTAAGCAATATTTGGGCTTAGTCATAAAGCACTGCAGAAATTTTACCGTCTGCCTCTTTTTCTGTTTCGGCAAAATTCTTAAGAAATCTGTCTGAAACAAGGGTAAGTGCTTCCTCAGGGTCAATATCATTCTTTCTTGCTGCAGCAACTACTGCAAACAGCAATTCACCGATTGTTTTTTCATCAACTTTCTCAGAAAGAGCAGAAGCCTTGACTGCTGCATAATCAGCAGCACAATCAACCTCAGCACCTGCTTTTGCTGCCTTTGACTGAAGCTTTGCAGCTCTCATAAGTGCGGGCAACTCTCTGGGAACAGAATCCATTGCCTGAGTTGTTGTTTTCTGTTTTTTTGAATTGCGCTTGATTGCATCCCAGTTTGAAAGAACTTCATCAGTATTGCTGACGGAGATATCTCCGAAAACGTGAGGATGACGTTCAATGAGTTTTTTGCAGACACCATCTGCAACATCATCGAAATTAAATACGCCTTTTTCTTCTTCCATAGCAGCGTGGAAAACCACCTGCAACATAACATCGCCAAGCTCTTCTTTAAGAAGCTCTGCGTCCTGTTTGTTAATAGCCTCAATCACTTCGTATGTTTCTTCAATAAAATTCTTTTTTATTGATTCGTGATTCTGCTCTGCATCCCAGGGGCAACCACCGGGTGCACGAAGAATTCTCATAATTTCGCGCAAGTCCTCTATATTATAACTATCTTTGAGTTTATAGTCAACAGCCATTTTCAAATTTCCGTCCTATTTTTTTACTTTTTAGCAATTTTCTTACTTAATTTTACCCTATCATGTTGTATTTTTCAAGTACTCTACAGATTTTTTCGCCTTTGGGAAGCATCAACACATCACTTTTTACAATAGATTTTGTGAAAAGAAGTGCCAGCACATACACAATTACGGCTGCAATGATACCGATTATTGCAGAAACGGTATCTGAAGAAATTCTTGAATTAATCTCAAAAGCAGGAATCAGATGTCTGCCGAGACCCGATACAGACCAAGC
This sequence comes from Acutalibacteraceae bacterium, assembly GCA_045639185.1. Taxonomy (GTDB): domain Bacteria; phylum Bacillota; class Clostridia; order Oscillospirales; family Acutalibacteraceae; genus UBA1081. Next base: position 11,973 of record JAZUCO010000174.1, on the reverse strand, counting down.
GGCAACACCGCACAAACCTGCACAAATAAGCGGTTTGAAAAATACAGATTTATAACTGAGTTTTACTCCCGTTTCTTTTATCAGAGCATTTATATTTACACTGACAGTTATGAGATAGAAACAGAACGTGCCGATTATCGCACCCATAATATTTATACCGGGGATTCCGATAAGAATAAAGTTTACAACAACCTTTACTACTGCAGCAATTGAAACGGATTTCATTGGAATATCTGCTCTTCCGATTGCCTGGAGCATATTCACAAGAGGCTGAGCTGCAGCCATAATGAATGTGAAACAGCCGTAGAATGTCATAACCGTTGCAGAAATACTTACACTGTCTGATGTGCCGTACATAATTGAAAGAAGGTCTTTTGAAAGAATTGCCATACCGATTCCGCAGGGAAGAGAAATAAGCATTGCAATTCTCATAACAGATTCAATTGATGAGCGAATCATCAGCTTATTTTTAAGAGTCCAAGCCTCTGCGAGCACGGGAATTGCACTCATGCCGAGAGTTGTTGTTATTGTGGGAACAAGGTTTCTGAAGTCAAGGGCAATCTCATAAGCTCCGTAAAGATATGATTTGAGCTGTACATTGTCCATTTTTGAAGCAAGTGACAATGCTTCACTGTAAAGACTGTCAATAAGACTTCTGTCTGTATTGATAGCATACTGCAATCTGTACTGAATAGACCAGGAGTCAATGAGGTTTGTAATGTTCATTACAAGTGTACTGATAACAACAGGCACAGCAATTGCAAACATCATTTTTGCAATATTTTTACCGCTGTCTGCAGGAGGAGAAGTCTGAAGCTCCTCTTTTGTTATCTTGTCGCCTACAATCTTATGTCTTATCATAAGGAAGACAAGTGAGCAAACAGCACCCATTGTTACACCGAAAATAGATGCGGCTGCAGCATAGGGAGTCAGCGCCATAACTGCATCATCAGCAGTTGCGCAGACAACACCGAAAACAGCTTTGCCTTCGTTAAAGCATTTCATACCGTAGCTCTGCACCACAAAAGCAAGTCCGAGACCGAAAACAAGTTTTCCCACGACCTCACACATCTGTGAAACAGCAGATGGATTCTGATTGCGGAGTCCCGAATAATAGCCTCTGTATGTAGCCATAACACAGCAGAAGAAAACTGCAGGAGCAATCATAAATATTGAGGGCAGTGATGCCATTGCATCCATAGTTTTTGCATAAGGATATGCAAGTGCAAGAAGCACAACAGTGCCTATTGTACCTGCCGCAAAAAAGAGTCTGAATGCAATTCTGAATATTTTTTTTACATTATTGAAGTGACCCTCAGCAATGCTTTGTGCAACAAGTTTTGAAATTGCAACGGGCAGACCTGCCATTGCAATGTTATAAACAGGAATATAGATGTTGAATGCGGTGCCGGTGTAGCCTCTTCCCATTGTGCCGATAAGTTCTGTAAGAGGAATTTTATACAGAACACCGATAACTTCTACAAATGCGGTTGCAAGAACAAGCACAAGTGCACCGTTAAGCAACGATTGTTTTTTTCTTCCCGCCATTACGAGTTATCCGTCCTCTCAGTTAATTTCGGCTTCGCAGAAACGAATAAGCCGTCTGTTATATGTATATGCAATGAAAAGTCTGTTATTATGAAATGTTATTGAAGGATATGAAAATTCTCCGTCTTTTTCTTCTTCAAGAATACAGACATTTTCAAAAGTTCTGCCGTTATCTTTCGAAACTGCAAGGGCAAGAGGTGAACGGTCACCCCAGTTTTCACTCACGGGATTGTAAACGAGAAAGATTCTGCCGTCGGGCACTCTTACACAGTCAATACCACTGTTGTTATTGGGCATTTCTGTTCTTTCTGCCTTTGACCAGTTAAGCCCTCCATCTACAGACTCGCTTTTATAGATTCGTCCTTTGTCTGTACGCATAAGAGCGTGAACAACACCCTCGTCGTCCTGCCAGAGTGTAGGCTGAATCATACTTACAAGACCGTAATTCTTTCTCGGCCTTACAATATAATTGCACATTTCCCATGTATCACCGTCATCACGGGAAACATCAATAAAACAACGCCAGAGGAGTTTTGTTTTTTCATTTGATGCGGGAGCAAGAAGAAGACCTTCTTTTGTGCGTATACATTTGTTTTTAACGGGCCCTCTGCCGGCATTTGTATCTCCGGGGATAAGCTCCTTCGGCGCTGTCCAGGTTTTTCCGCAATCTTTTGTATCTGCAAACCATGTTATCCAGCTATTTATCTTTCTGCCTTTTTTATAATAAAGTCTTATTGTACCGTCATTACGAAGGTCAAGCACGGGATTCCAATGGGGCACATTTTCAGCCGAATATATTTTTTCAGGAACAGACCAAACTCCGTTTTCTTTGACAGAATACCAGATTCTTACGTTGTCATTGCTTTCGTACTCTCCTGCAAACCAGGCAGCCATAACTCTGCCGTCGGGAAGAGGCAAAATTGTTGATGCGTGGCATGAAGGCACATTTTCTATTTTTTCATAAATAAATTCTTGTTTTATATTCATAAGAAAATCATTCCGTAAAATTCATTAATATATTTTTTCCGCTCTGAAAGTTCATCAAAACGACTTATGTATTCATAAGGATATTTGAAATTGAAAATTCGTTCAATTTTGTTTTCAAAGGGATTTTTGAGTTTTGTAACAGCACCGCCGCCTGCTGCAAGAACGGTATGAATCTCTTCCATCATATAGATATTGTAAAGACATTCCCTACCCTCTTTACTCCAGCCGACATTCTCATTATTGCCCACAGTTTTACTCTGTCTGTACATATAATAAGGGAAATAACCTGCTTTTGAAAGAGCTGAATCAGAATACTCAAGCATCTGAGCAGTCTCGGAATAAACTGTATCTGTTTCTCCTTTTGTAACAAGGTTAGCGGCTCTTTTGAGTGCAAGAGTATGAATAGTGATATTTTCGGGATTCAATGAAACAGCAGTGTCTATGCTGTTTCTGAAACTTTCATAAGTATCACCGGGAAGTCCTGCGATAAAGTCCATATTGATATTGTCAAAACCTGATTCTCTTGCCATTCTGAATGCGTCAACGGTCATTTCGGGAGAATGCTTTCTGCCGATATTCTCAAGCACCTTTGCATTGAATGTCTGAGGATTGATGCTGATTCTTGAAACACCCGCATTTTTCATAACAGCAAGCTTGTCTCGGCTAAGAGTATCGGGTCTGCCGGCTTCAATTGTGTATTCGCGGATATTTTTTACATCAAAACTTCTTCCCACGGCATCTGTGATTGAAAGAAGATCCTCTGCATCAAGAGAAGTGGGTGTACCGCCTCCGAAATAAACGGTTTCAAGATTCAACCCCAGTTCTTTTGAAATAGCAGAGATTTCTTCAATCTCTCTGCAAAGAAGTCTGACGTAATCGGGAATAAGTTTTTTTGCCTGAGCAACCGAATGGGAAACAAAAGAACAATATGAACATCTTGTGGGGCAGAAAGGAATTGAAATATAAAGTGAAAATGACTTTTCACCGGAAAGAGCAATAATTCTGTCTTCCGCCTTTGCAACAGATAATGCAAGGTCTGTTTTTTTACCGCTTACAAGAAGTTCGTTTCTGAAATAGTCAATTGCGTTTTCTTCTCCGTTTTCGGAAATAAGATTACGCATAAGCTTTGAGGGTCTTACACCTGTAAGTATACCCCATGAAGGTACTATACCCGTTATTGAAGTAAAAACATCATAAAGAAGTTTTGCAAGAACAAGTTCCTGCTCTTTTTCGGTTTTATCAGAAACATCGGCTTGTCTTTTTTCTTCTGCCGATAAAATTCTGACTTCACAGCCGATTTTTCCGTCTTTAAGGTATGTGATAATACAGTCGTCTGTTTCTTCAGGCAACTTGTCAACAATATTTATCTTTTCAAGAGGAAAAAATATTCTTATGACATTTTCAGTTTCATATCTGAAATTATGTCCGATAACGGCAAGTGTCATCTTTTACTCCAATTTACATTGTTATTGTTTTTTCTTTCATCAGAAAGCGTAGTACTTATATCGTGACCGGGATAAACATTGTAATCTCCGTCCATATCAAACAATCGACAGATTGAATCATTTAGTGTCTGCATATTTCCGCCGGGGAAATCTGTTCTTCCCACACTTCTGTAAAAAAGTGTGTCACCTGTAAACATACAATCATCAATCACGTATGTCACACCGCCTTTTGTGTGACCGGGTGTATGAATTACTTTTATTTTTTTGTCACCGAAAGGTAATTCATCGCCATCGTGAAGAATAACATCGGCTTTGAGTGATTTATCAACACTTACACCGCATGCGAATGCCAGGGAAAGCAGATCATTATTTATCATAGGTGCATCAGCCTCGTGAATGCAGACCTTTGCATCGGGAAAATGGCGTTTAAGCTCGCAGGCACCCATAATATGATCAAAATGACCGTGAGTAAGAAATATATATTCAATTTTTTTATCATTTATAAGTCTCTCAAAACGAGGATTGTAAGCACCTGCATCAACGATGAATGTACCATCGTGGTTTTCATCACTTACAATATAAGTATTTGCCCTCAAAGTACCGAGAGGAATTGATCTGATTATCATAACATCACCGACAAATCAACTGAACAATTATTGTTTTACCTTCCAGATATCAGTGTCATAAAGAATTGTAACAGGACCATCATTGACGATTGAAACTTCCATTTCTGCGGCAAAAATACCGTGTTCAACTTTTCTTACACCGTTTTTCTTAAGACACTCCATATAATACTCATACAATTCATTTGCAATATCGGGAGCTGCAGATGCCGCAAAAGAAGGTCTGTTGCCTTTTTTTACATCTGCACAGAGTGTAAACTGTGAAACCACAAGAATTTCACCGTCGATATCAAGAATTGATTTATTCATCTTATCATCTTCGTCACAGAAAATACGAAGTGCTGATGTTTTGTTTGCCATCATTTCAGCGTGAGCCTTTGTGTCACCTTCCATTACACCGAGGAGAACAAGATACCCCTCACCTACACTGCCTACAACTTCACCGTCAACTTTTACTGAAGATGATTTTACTCTCTGGATTACTGCCTTCATACATTTGCTCCGTTGTTATTATTGTTATTGTTAACATCAACGTTATTGTTCTGATTGTAATTAACATTGTTATCAGGATTGTAATTTCCGTTATTCACATTATTGTAATTATTGAAATTACCGTTGTTGTAATTATTATAATTATTATAATTATTATTGTTAAAATTACCGTTGTTGTAGTTATTGAAACCGCCATTCATAGGATTCATCGGCTCTTCGGGAATAATAATAAATGCGATAAGGTATGCAAGAAGACCTGCACCGCCCATTACACAGAAAAGCACAAGAACAAGTCTTACAATTGTTGAATCAACATTGATGTACTGAGCAAGACCGCCGCATACACCTGCTAATTTTTTATCTGTACGTGAACGATATATTTTTTTTGGCTGCATAAAAATTCTCTCCTTTTATGAACGTTCTATTTTAAGCACACCGTTGATTTTCATCAACTTTGCAATAATTCCCTTGAGATGCTCGGCATTATTGACTGCAATTGACATATATATAAGCGTTGTGCCGTCTTTAGGTGCTCTTGTATTGACGTTATGAATCATAACATGCATATTTGCAAGTGCTACAGTAACATCTGCAAGCATTGACATTCTGTCAATACAGGAAATTACAAGTGTGGCATTGAAACCGTCACCCTTTGCAGTATCTTCCCAGAAGACTTTTATCCATCTTTCAGGCTCTGCTGCAAGAGTTGTATTAAGAGGAACGTTGGGACAATCTTTTTTGTGAACAGATACACCGTGTCCTCTTGTAATGAATCCGATAATATCGTCACCCGGAATAGGGCTGCAACATTTTGAGAGTTTTACAAGGCAATTGTCAATTCCTTCAACAATAACACCCTCACCGCTTGAACGCTTCGGTTTTGTAAGTTTGATTTCAACGGGTTTTGTCTGCTCGGCTGTCTGGAATTTTGCAACTTCATCTCTGATCTGAGGCATCATTCTTGAAATGCTGATTCCGCCGTAACCGATTGCAGCATAGAAATCATCGGAAGTGTTCTGATGTTGTTTCTCTGCAAGAATTTCTATAAGCTTATCCATATTTTCATCGGAAAGTCTTATATTACTTCTTCTGAGTTCTTTTTCAAATTCTGATTTACCTGCAATGATATTTTCATCTCGTTTTTCTTTCTTGAACCACGATCTGATTTTTGTTCTTGCAGCACCTGTTCTTACTATTTTAAGCCAGTCACGGCTGGGACCTTTACCCTGCTGTGAAGTGGTGAGAATTTCAACAATTTCACCTGTTTTTACAACATAATCAATAGGTACAATTCTTCCGTCTACCTTTGCACCGGTCATCTTGTTACCGACAGCAGAATGAATCGCATAAGCAAAGTCAATTACTGTTGCGCCTTTGGGAAGACAGATAACTGAACCCTTTGGAGTCATAACAAAGACTTCTTCAGGCACAAGGTCACTCTTGATATCCTGAACAATGTCACCTGCATTGCCTGATTCCTGCTGACTTTCAAGCATCTGTCTTATCCAGAGAAGTCTGTTGTCAACATCTCTGTCACTTCTGCCCATTTTATATTTCCAATGAGCCGCAATACCGTATTCGGCATTTCTGTGCATTTCCCATGTTCTTATCTGTACTTCAAAAGGAACACCTTCTTTACCGATAAGGGTTGTATGAAGTGACTGATACATATTCGGCTTGGGAGTGGAAATATAGTCTTTGAATCTGCCGGGAATTGAATGATACATATCGTGAACAATACCAAGACAGTTGTAACAGTCAATAACAGTATCCACAATAATTCTTACAGCATAGATATCATAAATTTCATCATAGCTTTTACCGCCGATGAACATTTTTCTGTAAATACCGTGAACACTCTTGACTCTGCCGTCTACTCTGGCATTTGCAACTGTTTCTTGAACACGCTCTGTTATTTTTGATTTTATCTGTTCAAGGAATTCCTGACGCTGAAGATCCTGAACTTCAAGACGGTCTTCAATATCGTGATATGCCACAGGATCAAGGAAGCTGATTGAACGGTCTTCAAGCTCCTCTTTGAACGCTCTGATACCGAGTCTGTGAGCAATGGGAGCATAGATCTCAAGAGTTTCCTTGGCGGTCATTCTTCTTTTTTCTTCAGGCACATACTGAAGTGTTCGCATATTGTGAACTCTGTCCGAAAGTTTGATGATGATAACTCTGATATCCTGCGACATTGCGATAAGCATTTTTCGGAGTGTTTCTGCCTGCTGGTCTTCCCTGTCTGCCATTTGCATACGGTTAATTTTTGTAACACCGTCAACGAGAAGAGCTATCTCTTCACCAAACAGAGCTTTTATATCCTTGAGTTCATATTCGGTATCCTCAACAACATCATGAAGCAATGCTGCCGCAACAGAAGGCATATCCATTCCCAATTCATCAAAAAGAATTGTTGCAACGGCAAGAGGATGAATAATATACGGTTCACCTGATTTTCTTTTCTGGTCGCCGTGAGCTTCATCCGCAAGAATGAACGCTTTATCAACAACTGCAAGACTTTCGGGAGAAAAAGATTTTGCAAGTTTCTCTCTCAATTCTTCATATAATTTTTTACCTGTACAATCCGCATTTCCGTTCATACAGTCACCTCCCTGAGGTAAGTTAATTTTCTTTATAACCGAGTTTTTTAAGTATTTCTGAATTACAGAGTGATACTTTCGGAGCATCGGGAATTGCAGAATAAACGTTATTCTCAAGATTTATCAATCCCAATTCGCAGAAAGCATCAAGCACGACTCTGACTTTGCAGGTCATCTCTGACCCGTAACCGAGTTTAAGAGCAATCTGCTCAGGTTCTGCAATGCATTTTCTGACAGATTTGACGTATCTGAAAATCTGTGCAGAAAAGTTTCTGTCAGGACAAGCAAGGGTCTTTTCCTTTTCGCTCAGAGGTTTATTGCCTTTAATTTTGTTATAAAGCATTTCACTCGCAAAGTATTCTTCATCTGAAGCCTTTGCATTTCTTACACCTCTGATGTAAATATTCGGTTTCACTTCACCCTTATACTCATTCTTGTCAATATAAACAGCAAGGTCAACATTGTCTCCTGCTTCAAAAGAAAAGTCTTCTGCTGACATTCCGAAATACACACCTGCATACTGCTGACCTTTCTTTTCAAAGGTGATTCTTATGTGATTAAGCTTTGTGCCGATAGCCCTGATATTCTTTATTGTAACATTATATATACCGAACATCGGCTGAGGATTCTCCGCACCGAATGGTTCAAGTGCCGCAAGACTTTCTACAAATCCCATATCTATTTTTGCGGGATTGATTTTGCAATCAAGAGTCATAACGGGATAAAAAACATCAAGAGTATCTGCATATTCGTTTATTTTTTTTCTGAACGCATCAATCATTTCATCTCTCACGGTGAAACCTGCCGCAAGAGTATGACCACCGAAACGGACAAGCAGATCACCTGCCTGAGTCAAAGCTTCAAAGAGTGAAAAACCGTCTATACTTCTGCAGGAACCCTTTGCTTCGCCGCTGCCGTCACGGGCAATAACCATTGCAGGTTTTCCGTATTTATCAACAAGCTTTGATGCAACAATTCCGATTACACCTGAATGCCAGTTTTCACCGTCAACCACAAGAACTCTTGAATATTTAAGGTTTTCATCGTTTTCGATTTTTCTGATTGCGTCTTCTATTATTTCAGCTTCTGTTTCCTGCCTTTTTGCATTAAAAACATCAAGCTTTTCTGCAAGTTCTGTTGCCTCCGATTCATCATCTGTAAGAAGGAGTCTGAGTGCTGTTACTGCATCTTCAATACGTCCTGCAGCATTGATACGGGGAGCAATTGTGAATGCAAGACTCTGTGCATTAAGGTCTCTGCCTGCACAGGTATTGTTTTTGAGTGCCTCAATACCGCATCTTGAAGTTTTATTGATAGCTTCAATACCTTTGACTGCAAGAATTCTGTTTTCACCCTTGAGAGGAACAATATCTGCAATTGTGCCGATTGCTGCAATGTCTGCAAAATCATCAAGCATACTTTCATAATCACCGTCTTCAAGAGCGGCTATAAGTTTGAATGCAACACCGACACCTGCTGTATCCTTGAAGGGGCTTGTATCATCAGCTCTGTGAGGATTTACAACAGCAACTGCCTGAGGTAAAGCTTCACCCGGATGATGATGGTCTGTGATAACAAGGTCTATACCTTTTGAAGCTATGTACTGAGCCTCTTCAACGGAATTGATACCGTTATCAACGGTAATGATAAGATTTACTCCTCTTTCTGCAAGTGTATCAATCGCATCATTATGAAGACCGTAGCCCTCTTCCATTCTTGAGGGAATGTAATATGTGACATCTGCCCCCTGAGATTCAAGATAGAGATAAAGAAGAGCTGTTGCGGTAACACCGTCTGCATCATAGTCACCGTAAACGGCAATTCTCTCAAAACCATCAACAGCTTTTCTTATGCGGTTAACGGCTTTATCCATATCCGCAAGAAGAAACGGGTCAGACAACTCAGTTTCGTTATTCAGAAATTCATCAATATCTTCAGGTTCGGTTATTCCTCTTGCTGCAAGCAAAAAAACAGCAAGTTCATCATAACCGTATTCATATGCAAGTTCGGCAACACGTTTTTTGTCAAATGACGAAATCCGCCAATACTTACGATTCAAAAAATCAAATCCTTACTTTATATATTAATTGCGCATACTTTATCTATTTTATCTTTATATTATAAATAATTTATAAGAAAAATACAATGCTTTCGCAAGATTTTTTCACGAAAAATAAGGTTTTTGCATAGAATATCACAGGAGGAATGATATGCAGAACAAACCTACATTTATGATAATCGGCGGCGATTGCCGTTTTTCATACATCAGGACTTTTCTTGAAAGCAAAGGATACGCTGTAAGGCAGATATATCCGGGTGACTACAAAGCTGACAATTTCCGTGAAACAGATATTTTTATTCTGCCGGTGCCCGTTACCCGTGATAACATAAACATCAATACACCACTTGCGGGAGAATATTTTTACATTGGTGATTTTCTCAGACTGATACCTGAGAATTCACTTGTTGCAGGCGGTCTTTTTTCTGATGAATTAAAAGAAAAAATTCTTAAAAAGAATGTAAAAATCTTTGATTATTACACCGACGAGGAGCTTGCAGAGGCTAATGCAATTCCCACGGCAGAGGGAGTTATCGGCATTCTGATAAACGCAGTACCGATGACTATAAACTGTCTTGCTTGCGCTGTTACGGGTTACGGGAAATGCGGAAAAGCAACAGCAAAAGCACTTAAATCACTCGGTGCAGAAGTAACTGTTTTTGCACGAAGAGAAGAAAGCATAAAAGAAGCTGAAGATGACGGAATGAAAGCTGAATTTTTCTGTAAAATGCCGTCCCTGGCAAAAGATTTCAGCTGTATTATCAACACCGTGCCCGCAAGAGTCATAGACAATGAAATTATTACAAATCTCAGCAAAGATTGTCTGCTGATTGAGATTGCATCTGCACCTTTCGGCATTAATTTTGACAGCGCAAAAGAACACGGAATCAACACCATTAAAGCAGGTTCATTACCGGGAAGGATTTCACCGAAAACAGCAGGTGAAATAATCTGCAGAACTATACTTTCATACATCGGGAGTGATAACAATGAGCATTAATCTCGGCTTTGCAATGTGCGGTTCGTTCTGCACATTCAGCAAAGTCATACCTTATATCGAAGAATTGAAAAAAACGGGAATAAATATTTTTCCGATAATGTCTTTCAATGCCTACAACACAGACACACGGTTCGGAAAAGCTGAAGATTTTAACAGAAAAACAGAAGAAATCTGCGGCAGAGAGATAATTCATACTATTACAGCTGCAGAACCGATCGGTCCGAAAAATTTGATTGATGCGCTTGTGATTGCCCCTTGTACGGGCAATACACTTGCAAAATTATCTCTCGGAATTGCCGACACGCCCGTAACACTTGCGGCAAAATCAACACTCAGAAACGGAAATCCCGTTATCATTGCAATTTCAACAAATGATGCCCTGAGCAATGCCGCAAAGAACATAGGAAGCCTGATGAATTATAAAAATATTTACTTTGTGCCATATAGTCAGGACGATTGTGAAAATAAACCCACATCAATCGTTGCAGACTTTTCAAAAATCAAAGATACGCTCTTTGAAGCAATGATCGGCAAACAGATTCAGCCGATTTTGTTGTAAATTATTAATTCATATAGCAAAAACCGCATCGTTTTCACGATGCGGTCTGTTTTTTATTAAACTTTTGCAACTGCGATTGTTACATTTTCACCGTTGATATCCCATTCCTTGCCGTTTTCAAGTTCTGCATCTGAAATACTGTCTGAGAGAACAACTGCTGAAATTGCAGATTCATTCTTCTTTGCGATATCAAATACTTTTGCATTGCCTGTGATTGAGACATTGATTCTGTCTGTAACATTGAAGCCTGAATCCTTACGCATTGTCTGAATCTTACTTACAAGCTCCTTAACGAAACCTTCTTCAATAAGTTCGGGAGTAAGAAGTGTATCAAGAGCAACAGTTACACCCTTGTCTGAAACAGTAAATACGCCTTCCTTCTGCTTTGTGTCAATAAGAACATCTTCAACTCCGAGTTCAACTTCACCGCTTGCAAGACTAAGAACAAGTTTACCTTCTTCATCAAGAGTCTTCTTAGCTGATGAGGGAAGCTCTGCGAGAGCATTTCTGATTTCGCCGAGCATCTTGCCGTACTTGGGTCCGAGTGTCTTGAGCTGAGGCTTGAATGTGTAAGAAACAAGTGACTCTGCATCTGAATCAAAGTCAACATTCTTGACATTAAGCTCATCTCTGATGATTTCAATATAGCTTTCGTCA
>JAZUCO010000173.1:0-33256 GCA_045639185.1 Acutalibacteraceae bacterium | reverse complement strand
TTCGGCCGATACGGGCTGTACTGATAAGTTCGTCCATAAATTCGGGCTGTTGTTTTTTAAGTTCAGCGAACTCGTCAGAAATAATAAACAGATGCGGCAACGGCTCTGAAACCTTTTTGTTACGGTACAACTTCTGATAGTCATAAATATCCATTGTGCCTTCGTTGGTTTCACTTTTTGCCTTTTTGAACAATGCCTGTCTGCGTTTAAGTTCACTGTTGATTGACATAAGTGAACGATTGATTGCTGCACCGTCAAGGTTGGTGATTGTACCCACAACGTGGGGCAGATGAATGCCTCGTTTTTCGTCCACAAAAGCATCTGCCAGACCGCCGCCCTTATAGTCAATCAGAATGAATGCTACTTCGTCAGGGCTGTAGTTTACAGCCATTGAAAGAATATATGTAATAATAAACTCAGATTTACCTGAACCTGTACCGCCCGCAACCAATCCGTGAGGACCCTGCTTTTTCTCGTGCAGGTCAAGGGTAAAGAGCTTACCGTCTGTTCCGATACCGATAGGTGCCGCAAGTGATTTTACGGGGTTATTATCTGACCATCTTTTAAGAGGATTAAGGTGCTCAACACGACCGACATTGAACATTTCAAGGAAAGTAAGCATTGTCGGTAAAGCAAACTGAGCTTCCGAATCAATACGAAGCTTTGTTTTCATAACCTGCCTCATACTGAACTCTACTTCTTCTTTTTTAACAGGGTCAATTGTAAATTCCTGATCTTCCACTCCGGGATTGATCATATCCCTGAAAATATTTCTGCCGTCAAGAGAAATCATCTTTGTACATTCTTTAGGAGCACCGTTGAATGCAGTAATAACAGAAACAGCACAGTACTCTTCTGCCTGAACAACATTTTTTAATATTTCTATTCTTTCGTACAGTTCTTTATTGGTTGCAATAACAACATATGAAGGCAGATTTTTGAGTTTTTCTTTCTTGCGTGAACTGTATCCGTCTTCAAACAATCCGTCAAGTTCATTATTGAAGAACTTGCTCAATTGCTGAGCATCAGAACGTGATGTTGCAAAGAATCTTACAGTCTGCTCATTATTCCAGTTATGAGGAAGATATTTGACAAACTCAAACATTTTTTCTTCCTCTGCACTGCAAAGAACAACTATCTTTGTTTCATCATATGCATGAGTCAATGCCAACTGAACAATAAGATTGTAAAGAAGAGCCATCGTACGGTTATAATCACCGACAACTGCTGTGATATAATCATTTTTAAGGGACATCATAATAGGAACGCCCTCAACAATTGCAGGCTTTTCAGCAACCTTATACATCTCATCCACAAGATAGTCACGTTCAAGTTCAAACTTCTTGGGATTGTATTTTCTTGTGGCAACCATCGGAATATTACCGAAGCCTACTCTTACGTCAAGAAAATCTTCATCAAATTTTCTGCGTTCCCAAAGTCTTTTCTTATCATGAGAGAAATTGAGCATTCTTGCAAGCGGAGGATATATATCTGTTAAAAGATTTCTTTCCGCATCAATTTCATTATTTATTTCAGTAGTAACATAATCCAGATACTCTTTGTATTTTTCATCTCTCATTGCCTCATATTCTTTTCTGTCTTTCTCGGTAAGTCCCTGAGTAATAGCGGGAAGAACCAAAGAAGTAACGGCAGAAAACATATTTCCTGTTGCGATTGCACGTCCGCCCGAAAGCAAGGGATTGCCCATACGCAACAACAGAGGCATTTTATTTGCACTCATGGACATAGGAGGCATTTCAATTTCAATTTCTTTCTGTTCTATCTTAAAATTCTTTCGCGGCTTTCTGTCAAAAAGCCCCTCTTTGCCTCTGGATACATACTGAAAATATTCTATTTCATTTTCTCGCTCTATGCGTCTTATTTTTGGTGAGGTGTTCTGAATACGGTTGTTGGCATTATTTATACCGATATAACCCACACCCATAATGATATACAAACCCATTATGTATATCACATCACCTGTTTTGACAAGAGCTTCTTTTACGCTTACACCGTTAAGGAATACACCGTTGCTGCTGTCCAGGTCAACAATAAACCAGTTACCGTTGCTCCAATGAAGCATTGCGTGATCTCTTGATACAAAAGGATTGGGATAACAAATATCACAATTTGCCAGACGACCGATATGAATATCTGAATGTTTCTCAATATAATAGGGAAGGTATACATTATCACCTTCACGCACAAATTCGGAATAAAGAGTGTACTTTTTATCACCGACAGCAAACATGATCAGCGTACAGTCACCGAGAAGTACTTTCTTGCTGTATTCTCTGTCGTTAAAAACAAACTGACCGTTTCTTCCTGCAATCGCATACCAAGCATCGTTTTCTGCAATTACAGAAATGGGTACAGAGTCACCGTCTGCTGTAGCTTCAAAAACAAATCGGCCTTCCTTCTCTACAGGCAGCCAGATAGAACGCATAAAGCGCCCTTTTTCAAGAAGAACAACATGTATAGGATAAGAATTGTTTTCTTTATTCATCCCAAAAAACACTCCCATATCATACAAAAAAACAAACCTGTTTTTGTCTGAAATTCAATCACATAATTACATTTTTCCGTCTTCAGAATCCGATTTACTATTCTGCCGACAAAATATTACAAGTGAATATTCTTAGTATAACATCTATATAATTTTTTTTCAATAGGAAATTTTATTTATTAATGATAAACAATAAAATTATTAATTATAAGAAAAAACTCCGCCGAAGCGGAGTTTATGGAGCTTGTGATCCGGCTCGAACGGACGACCTGCGCATTACGAATGCGCTGCACTACCGACTGTGCTACACAAGCATAGGTGTATTATAATAAATTAAAATTTATTTTTCAATAGTTTTTATCCAAATTTATTGCGCCCTGCTTCTTTTAATAGTATAATACATACGGAGTGATAATATGAACAAAAAGAAGCTTTTTGCCCTGAGAACAATACTTTTAACACTTACCATTGCCGTTATGGCTGTGATTTTTCTTCTCTCGGCAGACAATGCTGATGAATCAAACAAAAAAAGTGACTTTATAGCTGACTCTTTCGTTTACAGATTCCTTGAAAATTTTGACCTGACAGATGAGCAGATTGAAATAATTCTTGACAAATGCATCGGAATAATAAGAAACACCGCACATTTCCTTGAATATGCGGCGCTCGGTTTTTTCCTTTATGCTACGGGACTTTCTTTTTACATAAAAAACAAAATCAACATACCGGCTTCATTCCTGACGGGTGCACTTTATGCCGTCAGCGATGAGATTCACCAGTATTTTGTGCCGGGAAGAAGCTGTCAGTTTACAGACATTCTCATTGACTCATCGGGTGCCCTCTGCGGTGTGCTGTTTCTGTTTGTTATTGTGTGGATTTATAACAGAAGAAAATCTCAGAAAGCCAAGTGAATATTTTCTATTATACGGGAAGGTGTTGCAGACAACTTTCCGTATTTTTTTACAAGCTCATCAGCAACTGCGCCGTGAATATATGCCGCTGTGCACACAGCAGTAAACACATCATCACACTGAGAAACAAGACCTGCAACAAGACCTGTAAGCACATCTCCGCTGCCGCCCCTTGACATAGAGGGATTGCCCGTTGTGTTTATATAAACTCTTCCGTCTTTGTCAGCAACAACAGTATTCGCCCCCTTGAGAAGCACAGTAACGGAATATTTCTTCGCAAATTCGGTTGCTGTGCCGATTCTGTCACTCTGAATCTCAGAAATACTCTTTCCCGTAAGTCTTGACATTTCTCCGGGGTGAGGAGTAATCACAACATCACACTCTGCCTCTGCGAGAATATCCGTATCCTTTGCAATGCAGTTTAATGCGTCCGCATCAAGAATCAGAGTGCCTTTTGTATTTTTTATCAGAAATTTCACAAGCTCTTTTGTGTCATTGTCAATACCTATACCGCAGCCGACAGCAACCACATTGCACACATCAAGCTTTTTATAAAGAGTTTTTGCATCTGTTTTCATTCTGCCGTTTTCGTTACAGTAAACGGGCAGCATAAGAGGCTCATTGAGTTTTGAAGCAACAACATCATAGATGCAATCAGGGAAGCAGGCTGTTACAAGTCCTGCACCGATTTCAACCAGAGCCTGATTGCAAAGATAAACACAGCCTGTCATATTTCTGCTGCCGCAGACTGTAAGCACATTGCCGAATGTACCCTTATGGCTGTTATATGGTCTGTCTTTAATATTGCCGAGAGCTTCGTTTTTTGTAAAGACAGTATATTTTTCTGCAAACGGTGAAAGGCAATCATCACCGACACCGATATCCATAACCATTGTTTCTCCGCACATTTCGGCAACGGGGCTGAAAACATGCACGGGCTTATACGCAATCATAGTGAGTGTCTTATCAGAGAAAAAATATTCCTCACCGTTGTAATTGCCGTCTGCAGAGAGTCCCGACGGAATATCAATTGCATATTTTACTGCATCCGTATTTTTATTTGCAAGAGCGACAACACTTTTTGCATTACCTGAAAGTTCACCCTTAAAACCGATACCGAAAACAGCATCTGCAATCACATCTGCACTTTCAATATGAAAAGCACAGGTTTCAGGCTCTTTTGTAAAATTGCAGATTTCAACGGGGAATTTTTTCATTTCATCATACACAGATACACAGATTTCATCTGTTGGCTCAGAATAAACAAGTATTGCAAACACCTTTCTGAAGCCGTATTGCCACAGTTTTCCTGCAATAACAAAACCGTCTCCGCCATTTCGACCCTTTCCGCAGAGAATAACAATCTTTTTGTCTTTATCCTCTTGTGAAATCACATCTGCACACTTTGTACCTGCAGTTTTCATAAGAGTCAGCCAATCTGCACCGTTTGCAACAGCAGTTTCTTCTGCTTTGCGCATATTTTCTGCGCTGAGAACAAACATAAAAATACCCCTTTGCAATGATTTGTTTTTATTGTAACACATAAAGCGAAAAAACGGAATAAAAATATACAAAAAAGTGTTGTGTTTTATAAATCTTTATTGTATAATAAATTATGTATTATTAGTTGTGCTCAACAGAGCGCCGAAGGAAGAGGTGACCTTAATGACAGATAAAACTATCAAGTTTAAGATTCAGGGTGACAAGGATTCTCAGCTCAAAGCAATGCTCAGCAGTGTTTATGATGCTCTTGAAGAAAAAGGCTATAACCCCGTAAGTCAGATAGTGGGATATATTTTATCAGAAGACCCCGCATACATCACAACATACAACAATGCGAGAAACACAATTATGAAAATTGACCGCTATGAGCTTTTGCAGGCACTCATCAAGGATTACCTCGATGTGGACGGTTAATCCCGTCATTATCAAGGAAAGGATTGAGTTTTAATGGCAGAAAAAAAGGGACCTAAGTTCCTTACTTACAAGGGTTACCCCTTAGTTCGCTGCGGTAAGACGATTTATTACGGCAATATGAGCGATCCGTTTGTTGTTATGCTTCAGATCTGCTCAACAAAAACAGTGGGAGAACTTGAAGTTGCAAGCAGAGTTACTGTTCAGCTTCTCAACACAGACCCCGATGTAAGACCAAGAGAAAGAATCGTTAAAAAGAGCGAAAAACAAGGTCTTTATCAGGCAATGGATATTGCATCCATCTGGCTTGACAGAGCACTTTCACAGTAAAAAATTACCACTATCATTTTTATGATAGTGGTCTTTTTTTAGTTTATTCCCACTTCACCGAACTTGCCGAAAACATTTTCCATAAGTTCACGAAGCTTTTTGTGTTCTGGGAATGCAAGTTCAGGATCAGCAAGAAGAATATCTTCAGCCTGTTTCTGTGCCGCATAAAGAATTTTTGTGTCAGTTACAATGTTTGCAAGTCTCAATTCAGGCAGACCGTGCTGTCTTGAACCGAGAAAATCACCGGGACCTCGCTGTTTGAGGTCTTCTTCCGCAATCACAAAGCCGTCTGTTGTTTTACACATAACATCAAGACGCTTCAGACTGTCATCATTCTGTGCATCCGAAACGAGTACACAGGTTGATTTGAACTGCCCTCTGCCGATTCTGCCTCTGGGCTGATGAAGCTGAGAAAGACCGAATCTTTCTGCATTCTCAATCATCATCACAGCTGCATTGGGCACATCTATGCCGACTTCAACAACAACCGTTGAAACAAGAATCTGAATTCTGCCATCTGCAAAATCACGCATTACTTCGTCTTTCTGTTTCGGTTTCATTTTGCCGTGAAGAAGTCCCACGGTGCAATCGGTAAACACTTTCTTCTGAAGATAAGCCGCATATTCCTGAGCAGGTACAAGGTCTGTTTCCCCTTCTTCAACAAGAGGACAGATAACGTATGCCTGACGTCCCTCATCAATATGCTTTTTTATAAATTTATAAATGCGTTCACGGTAATCCGTGCCCACACAATATGTTTCAATGGGCTGTCTTCCTTTTGGAAGTTCATCGATAATTGAAATATCAAGGTCACCGTAGATAATAAGACCGAGAGTTCTCGGAATCGGTGTCGCAGACATAACAAGAGTATGGGGATTGATGCCTTTTTTTGCAAGTGCTGTTCTCTGATTTACACCAAAACGGTGTTGCTCATCCGTTATAACAAAACCGAGTCTTTTGAACTGAACATCTTCGCTTATAATAGCGTGAGTGCCCACAACAAGGTCAATACTGCCGTCTGCAAGACCGTCTTTAATATGCTTTTTCTGTGATGCCTTGACTGAGCCTGTGAGAAGAGCAATGTTTATTCTGCCTCCGAAAAGCTTTGCAAGAGATTTGCAATGCTGCTCTGCAAGAACTTCAGTCGGCACCATAAGAGCACTCTGATAACCGTTTGCCACAGCATTATAAATAAGAGCTGCCGCAACTGTTGTTTTACCTGAGCCGACATCACCCTGCAGAAGTCTGTTCATCGGTTTTGAGTCTTTCATATCCTCTGCACATTCACTGATACATCTTTTCTGTGCATCGGTGGGTGAATAGGGCAACCAGGAATAAAACTCCGGAGTTCTGTCATTCACAATTCTGACAGAAGTCCGGCTTCTGCTTCTCTCTCTCAGATAAAGAAGTCCCAGCTGCATACCCAGAAGTTCTTCAAAAATCAATCTGCGTCTTGCAAGTCTGAGTTTTTCATCACTTTCGGGAAAATGCATATTCCGCACAGCATCTTCAATATTCATAAGACGATATTTCTGTATAAGATAATCGGGCAAAGTTTCTTCAAATGCACCTCTGAATGCAGACAAGGCACTCGCAACAACAGTTTCAATCTTTCTTGTTGTGAGTTTTTCTGTCTGACGGTAAATGGGGTGTATTTTTTCATTATCGCTGACTTTTACAAATCTGGGAGACAACATTTCTCTGCCGCCCACAATATTCTGATTTATCTTGCCGAAAAACAGGTATTCATTGTCTGTAAAAAGCTGATTGACAACATATTTGTTGTTAAAAAAAGTCAGCATAAGAATACCTTCTCCGTCTGTTGCCACAGCTTTGAAGATCATTGTGCCGTTTCTTGTTTTCATTCCCTCAGGCGCATTGGTTATTCTTGCTCTTATACAGCAGTTTTCTCCGAAAGGTGCCGACATAATGGGTGTGACCTTGCTCCAATCCTCATAATCACGGGGATAATTGGCAAGCAGGTCTCCGATTGTAAAAATGCCGAGCTTGTTAAAAAGCCCGGCAACAACTTCGCCTACACCTTTTATATATTTAATATCGGTGGAAAAGTCCATAATCAGATATCAAACAAATCTGTTGAAAGGTATCTTTCTCCCGTATCGGGAAGAAGAACAACGATATTCTTATCTGCATTTTCAGGTCTGTTTGCAATAACCGAAGCAGCAAAAAGTGCCGCACCTGATGAAACACCGACAAGAAGACCTTCTGTTTTGGCAGCAGTTCTTGCAGCATTGTAAGCCTGCTGAGTTGTAACATCAATGATTTCATCAATAAGAGAAGTATCAAGCACTTCAGGTATGAAATTTGCACCTATACCCTGAATTGCGTGAGGAGCCGCAGCTTTACCCTTGAGCACAGGAGAATCAGCAGGCTCAACAGCAATGATTTTTACTTTATCATTGAATGCTTTGAGAGTTGACGCAACACCTGTAAGTGTACCGCCTGTACCGACACCTGCTACAAAATAATCAATCTGACCGTATGTGTCATGAAGAATCTCCTGCGCAGTTGTTGTTTTGTGAATATTTGCATTTGCCTTGTTCTCAAACTGCATAGGAATCCAGGCGTTTTCTGTGTTTTCAGCAATTTCCTTTGCCTTGTCAATTGCGCCCTGCATTCCCTGTTCTTTAGGAGTGAGAACAAGCTCTGCACCGAGAGCACGAAGCATCTTCATTCTCTCTTCACTCATATTTTCGGGCATAGTAAGAATGAGCTTATAACCCTTGATTACAGATGCAAAAGCAAGAGCAATACCCGTATTACCGCTTGTGGGTTCAATAATTGTTCCGCCCTCTGCGATAAGACCGTTTCTCTCAGCATCTTCAATCATTGCAATGCCGATTCTGTCTTTTGCGGAGCCTAACGGATTGAAATACTCAAGTTTTGCAAGAATATTTCCGCCAACACCTGCAGCAGAGGCAAATCTGCTGAGCTTGACCATAGGAGTTTTGCCAACAAGGTCAAGAAGACTTTCTGCTATATATTCCTTCGGTCTGAAACCGAAACCGTAAGTAAATTCTGCCATAATATCAATTCACCTTACATACCGATATAATTTTTTGCATTGTTGAATGCAATATCCTCAACCATAGCTGTGAGGACTTCCTCATCCCAGGGATATTCACCGTTTTCAACCCAACCGCCGATAAGTTCACAGAGTATTCTTCTGAAATATTCGTGACGAGGATATGAAAGGAATGAACGTGAATCTGTAACCATACCTACAAACTTGCCGAGCATTCCGAGATTTGCAAGAGCTTTCATCTGAGTCTGCATACCGTCGATATTATCGTTGAACCACCATGCAGAGCCGAACTGAATCTTTGATTCCGCATCTGAATTCTGGAAATTGCCGAGCATTGTGCCGAGAACGTAGTTATCTTTGGGATTGAGTGTGAAGAGGATCGTTTTGGGGAGCATACCCTCTTCTGCAAGTGAGTCAAGAAGACGTGAAAGACCGTAAGCAATTTCTCTGTCACCAATTGAGTCATAACCTGTGTCGGGACCAAGCTTGTTAAACATCTTTGTGTTGTTGTTTCTCATTGCACCGATGTGAACTTCCATTGCCCAGCCTTTTTTGTAATACTCTTTTGCAAGGAATCGGAAAAGCTCTGTTTTATATTTGTCTGCTTCTGTTTCTGTGAGAGTTTCACCGTTTCTTCCTTTTGCAAAAATCTCTTCAAGCTCTTCTTCTGTTGCTCTGATATAGGGAGCATAGAGGAATGCGTGGTCAGTTGCCTTACAGCCCATTTCTTCAAAGAAATTGATTCTGCTGACGAGCACTTCCTTAAGCTTTGCATAGCTGTCAATTGTTGTGCCTGCTGTTTTTTCCATAGCCTCAAGCCAGGGAATAAATGAGGGAAGGTCGATATAAAGAGTCTTGTCGGGACGGAAAGCAGGAAGCACCTTGAAGCTTACTGTTTCATCTTCTGCAATCAGTTTATGATATTCGAGTGTATCTGCAGGGTCATCTGTTGTGCAGACAGCCGCAACGTTTGATTTTGCAATAAGGTCACGGGGTCTGAAACCACCCTCTTTGATTTTTGCATTTGCCTTTTCCCAGATTTCATCTGCTGTTTTGGGAGAAAGAGGTGTGTCGATGCCGAAATAACGCTGAAGCTCAAGATGAGTCCAATGATAAAGCGGATTGCCGATACAATAATTCATTACACTTGCCCACTTCACAAACTTTTCATAGTTTGAAGCATCACCTGTGATGTATTTTTCATCAATACCGCAGCTTCTCATACCTCTCCACTTATAATGATCACCGCCGAGCCAGAGCTGAGTTATATCTGCAGGCTCTTTGTTTTCATAAATCTCCTTGGGAGAAAGATGACAATGCCAGTCATAAATAGGCATTGCATTACAAGCCTTGAAAAGTGTTTTTGCTGTTTCAGTTGAAAGAAGAAAATCTTCAGCCATAAATTTTTTCATATCATACCATCCTTTGAGACACAATGATTTATCGGAATATTACCGATAATAGTTAAAAGGTATAAGTGAACAATTAATAAATTGTTTTTATTATAACACAAAAAATATAAATATACAATAAACAAAAATTTCTCTTTGGCAAAATTTTTTTTGCATAGAGCGGAATCTGAATCAAAAAATACCCTCAAAGGAGCTGATTTTTTGAAAACCATACGCCTTGCAAAAAGAATATGGATAAGAATATTATCATTTTCCCTTGCGCTTACTACAGCACTGGCTGTCTGGGGAATTTTTCAGACAGTCAGAACAACAAGGTATGCCCGTGAGCTGACAGTTGCACATCAGCGCACCGTTGCATCACTGGCATCCTACATTGACACGCTGGAAAATGACCTTAGAAAAATGCAATATGCAAACACAGCAACAATGACCTCCGGACTCTCTTTATCTCTGAGCAAAGCATCCCAGGGTGCAAAAAACTGCCTTTCAGAGCTTGATTCGGGCACGGCACAACTCGGAAATATCAACAAGTTTCTCACTCAGGCGGCAGACCTTGTTCAGTCTGTGACAAAAAAATCCGTTTCGGGTGAACCGCTGACTGATGAAGACAGAAAAAATATTGAAAAACTGTATCAGTACGCAGGTGAACTTGCTGACCAGATAAGCTATATCGAACAGGTTATGCTTTCGGGCGAAGTTGACTTTGAAAACGCAGTTTCAACTCTGGGGAATCTCACCGACAAAGGCGATTTATCTGTTTCATATTCCGATTCTGTGACAGATGCGGAAAAATCATTCGAGGATTATCCGTCCCTTATCTATGACGGTCCTTTTGCAGATAACATCGTCAACAAGGATTCAGGCTTCCTTAAAGACCAAAAACAGATTTCGGAATCTGAAGCAAAAAAGCGTGCATCTGTTTTTTCGGGCATTGAAGAATCAAAACTCATCAAAGCTGAGGACGAAAAAAGCAAAACAGAGGCTTATGTCTTCTACTGCGAAAACACATCTGTTGCCGTTACAAAAAACGGGGGTTTTCTGCTTTATCTTATAACAGATAAATTTGCAGGTGAAACAAAAATCGAACCGGAAGAAGCAATTTCAAAAGCTCGTTCATACCTTGACAAACACGGGTATCCGTCTATGAAGGAAAGCTACTTTTTCACATCTGACGGAATATGCACCATCAATTTTGCCTATACTCAGGATGGTGTAATATGTTATCCCGACCTTATCAAAGTCAGCGTTTCACTTGATAAGGGCGAAATCACCGCTGTTGACTGCACGGGATATCTTATGAATCACAAATCGAGAGAAGTGCCCGGAAATGTCATCAGCATCAACGCAGCAAAGGAGAAACTCAGCACTGCACTTACTGTCAAAAACTCAGAATTTGCCTTTATTCCTATGGCAAACGGCAAAGAGGTCTATGCTTACGAATTCCTCTGCAGCGACAAAAATCAGAACGACGTGCTGATTTATATTGATGCAGAAACAGGCAACGAAGCCGATATCAAACTGCTTCTTTATTCAGACGGCGGAACACTTACACGATAAAAAGGAGAAAACAAAATGAAAAAAGCAATTATTTCAATTTTAGGTATTATCACAGCGGCAACACTTCTTTTTGCAGGTTGCAGTAAAGAAAAGGACAAAATCGAAAATGACATTGAATCTGTGCGCCCAACAACAACAGTAAAAGCCACAGAAAAAACAACAGAAAACAAAACAACTGCAGTTACAACAACAAAAGCAGGTGCACCTGAATCAACAAGTGAAAAGTCTGCACTCGGTGAAGCTGTAGGCGATGCTGCTGAGGGCGCAGGTGACATTGCAGAGGATATCGGCAATGCCGCAGAGAATGCAGGTGACCGTATCAGAGATACAGAAAATAAAATGAACAACAGATAAATAACGAGGATGTAAAAAAAGGAGCTGTAAAAAATACAGCTCCTTTATGCAATATATCAGAATTTAAGAAAGTTTTCAATCATTGACGCAAGCTGTTCAAAGAGTCTCTTTATACCTGCGATGAATTCAGAAACAGCAGCAAAAAGTGCATTGCCTTTAAGTCCGCTTTCAACCTGAATATTTCCGCTGTCAGTTGCCTTTGAACCGTCAAAATCAGAACTGAACTGTGAAAGCCAGGAAATCATACCGTCGGGATAAGTGAGAACAACAGTTTCGTCTGCACCGTTTACTGTTGTCATATCGGGATAATCTCCGTTATCGACAGAGAACATATCATAGCTTACAGAGAACCATGCGTGATGACCGCTTGAAGTCTTTGAACCGTCAGAATATCTAACTGTTTCAAGAGTTGAAAGTCTGCAGTTTTCAGGCGCATTGTTTGTAGCCTTTATAGTATTCCACATAGGAACAACAGAACCTGTGTAATTGATAAGGGGATCTGTTTTGCCTGATGTAAGCCAAAGAGGAATATCTGAAATAAGTTCAAATTCAGCATCTGAAGGAGTCCACGCAGGACAGATGGGGAAAATTGCCGCAAACATATCGGGGTATGCAACAGCCATTTTAAGAGTCATCTTTCCGCCCATTGAATAGCCGCCTATGTAAATTCTTGAAATGTCAATATTTTCTGCATTTGATTCAATGAAAGAATCGATAGCTGCTCTGAGGGGATAGATAAGAGCATCATCCCAGAACATAAGCTTTTCTTCGGGTGATCTGGGAGCAAAAATGAATGCACCCTGAGCTTCACCGAAACGTGACTGGAATTCTGCTGAAGACCAGTAACCTATCTGACTTTTTTCAACCTGTTTACCGGGATAACCGCCGTCACCCATGCCGTGAAGCCAGATAACAAGAGGATATTTCTGAGCATCATCTTCCTTAACGGGAGAAAAATAGTGATAATCGATTGCATAGCCGTTTGTTTTGGGACCTTCACCCTGAACAAACTGTGCTGTGAGTGCATCAATTCCGTCTGCAACAGTTACTGCGTCTGTCTGAGCATAAGCTGCAATACCGAGAGAGCACATAAGCATAACAACTGCGATAATTAAAGATAAAGCTTTTTTCATTTGACACCAACCTCCGTTGATTTGATAAAATCATTATAATATACAAATATTAACAAATCAACAACAAATGAAAAATGCCCGTAAAAAAGTTCAAGGGATCAGTACCGAGGTACTAATCCCAAAAAACTTAATTTGCAATTAAATGCTCAAGCGAATGCTTGATTGATTAATTAAAAAGAGTCAGAAATTATTCTTCGTCCTTTTTTCTTGTTGCTACGAATGCAACTGCAGCAAGAGCCATAACACCAGCGATAGCAGCTACGCCAACTTCACCTGTCTGGGGGATCTTGTCTGTTGTTTCAACTTCTGAACCAGCTTCTGTTGTTGTAACAGTTGTTGTTTCAGTTGTTGTTTCAGTTGTTGTAACAGTTGTGGGAACGGGAGCTTCTGTAACAACTACTGAAGCAGCAGCGGGTTCGTCTGTACCAGCCCATGAGTTGTACTTAACAGAAACAGTTGTGTCGCCGTCCTTGAGAACTTTGAAAGTAAGAACAGCAAGACCTGAGTCAGCTTCAGCACCGTCCATGTAAACGATTGACCATGTTACAACACCGTCAGCAACCTTGTCACCAGCAGCCATATCTGCCTTGATGTCTTCTGTCTTAGCGATCTTAACGAACTCAAGAGCTTCTGCATCATATGCGAATTCAAGGTCAGCAGCTTCGAGACCTGTCATACCTGTAGCAGCAACTGTGATTGTGATTTCGTCGCCTACGTTCTTGTACTGTGTAGCTGTAAGGCTAACTACGGGAGCAGCAGCGAAAGCTGTAAGAGCGAAAGCTGCTACCATTGCAAGTGCCATTGCACATGCGAGCATTTTCTTTGCAAGTTTCATTTTTAGAACCTTCCTTTAATTTTTTCTATATACAGAGCCTTGAGACTCGGTACACCATAGTGAATTGCAGGGTTATACCCGCAAAATACATTGTTATTATATACTATGACTCTCGATAAGTCAAGCATAAAATGAAAAAATTTTGACCAAAATGCCGTTTGAAGCTTTTTTCCTCTTAAGCATTTTCTACAATTTTTTCGTCATATTCAGCATTGATCAGCTGTTTTCAGGCAATCTTCAGCATTCTGCAAGAAGTTCTTTATCTCTTGCAAGTGACTTTTCAAAGGCAGTTTTCACAACTGAATCAAGATCTGATTCTCTCAGCGAAGTCACACCCTGAATTGTTGTTCCTCCGGGTGAACAGACTTTGTTTACCCATTCATCAACCTCTCCGCCGCACTCTTTAAGGAGCTTTGCAGAGCCAAGTACAGTCTGAACAGCCACTTCACGGGCAGTTTCCGCATCAAGTCCATTGGCGGCACCTGCTTTGGCAAGTGCACCTATAAACATAAATGCATATGCAGGCACACAGCCTCCGAGCACACCGAAAACAGAAAATAACTCTTCGGGAAGATGCTTTGCCTCACCGTAAGATGAACAGATTCTGCCAACAACGGCAATTTCCTCTTCACTCACAAGGCTGTTTCCCGTATAGGCAGAAATTGCTTCACCCACTTCCGCATTAAGGTTGGGGAAAATACGTGCAACACGGGCATCATAACCGAGAAGGGCAGAAATGCTCTCTGTTGTCTTGCCTGCGGCAATGGAAACAACAAGAGGATTATTTTTTTTCAGACTATCTGCAATTGCAGGTAAAAGTGAGGGAAAAACCTGAGGTTTTGTACAAAGGACAACAATATCGCAGTTTTCAGCAATCTGCTTTTCGTCTTCTACAACATTGATTTCAAATTTTTTACAAAAATCAACAATCTTTGCCCTATCTATATCATAAACATAAATATTGTTTTTATCAAAAACATTTTTTTCTGCAACATTGCGGATAATTGGTTTTGCCATATTGCCGCAACCGATAAAACCGATTGTTTTCATATATTACGTCTCCCTGTGAACTTAAATGTAGAATTTAACTAAGTTAAATTGTATCATATTATGAAATTTTGTTCAACAGAATTCTTGAACATTATGAGAAAAACATATATAATGATTAATAAGGCGGTGATAAGATGATTCTTGCTGTAGATATAGGAAATACTAACATTACAATAGGTATATATAATGAAGATTCACTTATACTTGTGCTCAGAGCGGCAACAGACAGAGCAAAAACACCCGATCAGTATGCAGTTGAATTATCCTCAATGCTTCACATTCACAATGCAGACGGATTCAGCTTCACAGGTGCAATAATAAGCTCCGTTGTTCCCGAACTGACATCAGCAATCAAAGATGCAATAAAGACAGTTACGGGTCAGACAGCTCTGCTTATCGGTCCCGGTGTAAAAACAGGACTCAATATCCGCATTGACAATCCTGCTCAGCTCGGTGCAGATCTTGTTGCAGGCGCAGTTGGTGCACTCGGTAAATATGAGCTCCCCTGCCTTGTTCTTGATATGGGAACTGCAAATAAAATAAGCGTTCTTGACTCAAAAGGCAATTACAGAGGTTGTACAATATCCGCAGGTGTCAAAATTTCACTTAACGCATTGTCTTCAGGCACATCTCAGCTTCCCGCAATATCTCTTGAAGCTCCTCACAGCGCTATCGGAACAAACACGATTGACAGTATGCAGTCAGGCACAGTTCTCGGTGCAGCAGCAATGATAGAAGGTCTTTGTGCAAGACTTGAAGATGACCTCGGTGAAGAAGTAAAGACAATTGTTGCTACGGGCGGAATTTCAGGCGACATCATAAGATACTGCCGTCTTGATATAATTCACGATCCCGATCTTATCCTCGACGGACTTAAATTTATATTCGATAAAAACACAATTTAATATTACATTATAATATATACATCACTCGTTAATAATTTTGCGCTGTATCTTCGGAACAGCAGCAAGGAGGAAATATATATGTCAAAAGTAAGGAAAAACTCAAACCACAAAAAAATTGTCAATCTGACGATAACAGCTTTACTTACAGCTATAATCGCAGTTATGGCATTCACTCCCATCGGATTTCTGAGAATCGGACCTCTTGAACTGACTCTTTTAATGGTGCCCGTTATCATCGGTGCAATCACACAAGGTGCAGTTACAGGCGCATTCCTTGGTGCAGTTTTCGGAATTGTCAGTTTCATTCAGTGCTTTACCGGAAGTGCACTCGGTGCAATTCTTGTGAGCGAAAGCATTTTCAAGACTTTTATTGTCTGCTATGTTCCCAGAGTGCTCGCAGGTTTCCTTTGCGGTTTTATTTATAAGGCTTGTGCAAAAAAGGACAAGAAACAGAGCTGGTCACTTCTTGTGGCAGGCATCTCAGGTTCTCTTTTCAACACACTTCTGTTCCTCGGATTCCTCGCTCTTCTGTTTATGAATTTCACATTCACACCCGAGCAGGCAGCATCACTCGGAGGTCTTGATACAGTGCTTAACACCGTTATCGCAATTGCAGCAGGAATCAACGCACCTGTTGAACTTATAGTCTGCGCAATCATCGGTACTGCTGTGGGCAAGGCTGTTCACGCGGCAACCGCAAAAATCAAATAAACTGTCAGACATTGCATCTTTCTACAAGTTGCAATGTCTTTTTTTAGTGTGAAAGTGCACATATAAATAATAAAGAATATCCTTTTTTTCTACATCATTATCATCTTTTTTACCTTGCATTTCCCATAAAATAGGATATAATATAAAATGGCGGTAAATTGATACCGTAAAGAAGTATATAAAACCTTACAGGAGGTACACATATGAAAGTACAGTTCACAGAAACCATTCTGCGTGACGCTCAGCAGTCTCTCATTGCTACGAGAATGCCTTTTGAGACTTTCAAGCCCGTTCTTGAAAAGCACAACAAAGCAGGCTATTACTCACTTGAGTGCTGGGGCGGCGCAACATTTGACTCTTGCCTTCGTTATCTCAGTGAAGATCCGTGGGAAAGACTCAGAAACATCAAAGCTGCATGTCCCGACACAAAGCTTCAGATGCTTCTCAGAGGTCAGAACCTTCTCGGATACAAACACTACCCCGATGATGTTGTAAGACTTTTTGTAAGAAAGAGCGTTGAAAACGGCATTGACGTTATCAGAATCTTTGACGCACTCAACGACCTTCGTAACATTCAGGTTGCAGTTGACGAAACACTTAAAGCAGGCGCTATCGCATCAGGTACAATCTGCTACACAACAAGCCCTGTTCACACACTTGAAAAGTTTGTTGAAATTGCAAAAGAACTTGAAAAGATGGGCGTTCAGTCAATCTGTATCAAGGATATGGCAGGCGTTATGAGTCCCAAGGAAGCATACGACCTCGTAAAGGCTATCAAGGCAGAAGTAAAACTTCCCCTTGTTCTCCACACACATTCAACAACAGGTCTCGGCTTTATGACTCTTCTCAAGGCTGTTGAAGCAGGTGCAGATATCATTGATACTGCTCTTTCAAGCTTCTCAGGCGGTACAAGTCAGCCCGCTACAGAGACAATGGCATACGTTCTCCGTCAGTACGGCTATGATGTAGCTCTTGATGACAAACTTCTTATGGAAGTAAACAAGTTCTTCAAGGATTACAGAGCTGAATGCCTTGATTCAAAGCTTCTCAATCCCGTTGTTATGGCAACAGATACAGACGCTCTTAACTATCAGATTCCCGGCGGTATGCTTTCAAACCTTGTTGCTCAGCTCACTCAGATGAAGAAGCTCGACAAGCTTGATGAAGTTCTTGCAGAAACTCCCAGAGTAAGAGCAGACCTCGGTTATCCTCCCCTTGTTACTCCCATGAGCCAGATGGTTGGTGTTCAGGCAACATCAAACGTTCTCGCAGGTGAAAGATACAAGAACATTTCAAAGGAAGTTCAGGCTTACATCAAGGGCGAATACGGTAAGGCTCCCGGCACAATCGATGCTGACCTTATCAAGAAAGTTCTCGGTGACGAAAAGCCCGTTACTTGCCGTTTCGCAGATACACTTGCAGACGGTCTTCCCGAAGCAAGAGAGTATCTCGGCAAGAGAGCTACTTGTGATGAAGATGTTCTCTCATATATTGCATTCCCCCAGCAGGCTGAAGCTTTCTTCGAAAAGAGAGAAGAAAAGAGAAGACGTACATTCAGCTATTCAATCAAGAGCTTATAAAAGGAGTGCAGAGAATGAGATTTACACTTCTTGAAGCAACAGAACAGATAACAGAGCTTACAACTCCTGAAACACTCGGCACAGCAGGTGTCGGTTTCGTAATTGTTCTTGTTGTTCTTGCTTTCATTGCCGGTCTCATTATGATGATTTCAAAAATCTTCACAAAGGCAACAGCAAAAACAAAAGACTCTGCAAACGAAGCACCTGTTTCAGAAAAAGCATCTGCTCCCGTTGCAAACACAGCTCCCGCTGCTGCACCCGCAGCTCCCGCAACTCCCGGATACCTTCGTCTTGAAGGCGTTTCAGAAGCAAATGCGGCAGTCATTATGGCTCTTGTAAGCCATCAGACAGGCATTCCCCTCAACAGACTTGCATTCCATTCAATCAAATGTTTACAGGATTCTGTTGAACTTGTAGATGTTGACGAACCCACAGCAGCAGTTATTATGGCAATTGTCAGTGACGCAAGCGGTATTCCGCTTGAAAGACTCGATTTTTCATCAATCAGACTTATAAAGGAGAACTAAAAAATGAAATATGTAGTTACATTAAACGGAAAA
Organism: Acutalibacteraceae bacterium; assembly: GCA_045639185.1. Lineage (GTDB taxonomy): Bacteria > Bacillota > Clostridia > Oscillospirales > Acutalibacteraceae > UBA1081. The sequence goes on along the minus strand of JAZUCO010000173.1, from coordinate 14,452 downwards.
AATTACGAAGTTGAAGTTACAGAATCAGAAGCAGTTATCACTAACATCACAGAGGCTCCCGTAGCAGCAGCTGCACCCGTTGCAGTAGCAGCTCCCGTAGCAGCAGCTCCTGTTGCAGCACCCGCAGCAGCTCCCGAAGCTCCTGCAGCACCCGCAGCTCCCGTAGTTGCAGGCGAAGGCAACAAGGTTCTTTCTCCCATGCCCGGCACAATCCTCAACGTTAACGTTACAGCTGGTCAGGCAGTAAAGAAGGGTGACCTTATGTTCATTCTTGAAGCTATGAAGATGGAAAACGAAATCGTTGCTCCCGAAGACGGTGTTGTTAAACAGATCATTGCTCAGAAGGGCGCAACAGTTGACACAGACGAAGTACTTGCTGTCATCTGAGGTTAGAAAATGGAAAAAATATTAGAATCCCTGGTCGAACTTTTTGAGTCATCAGGTATCGGCGCATTTTTCGGTGAAAATGCAACAGCAAGCCCCAAGAACATCATAATGATTCTTGTTGCTCTTGTATTTCTTTACCTTGCCATCGGCAAAAAATTCGAACCTCTTCTTCTTGTACCGATTTCTTTCGGTATTCTTCTCGCAAACCTCCCCGGCTCAGAAATTATGCTTGACTCAATCGGTCTTTCAGACCCCACAATAATGGAAGCAATTGAATCAGGTGCACAGGCAGCCGGTCACTGGTATGATTCGGGTGTACTGCGACTGCTGTATATAGGCGTTAAGAGCAGCATCTTCCCCTGTCTTATCTTTATGGGTGTCGGTGCAATGACAGACTTCGGTCCTCTTCTTTCCAACCCCGTAAGCCTTCTTCTCGGTGCCGCAGCTCAGCTCGGTATCTACGTTGCATTCATTCTTGCAATTGCGCTCGGCTTCTCACCTCAGGAAGCAGCATCAATCGCTATCATCGGCGGTGCAGACGGTCCCACAGCAATCTTCCTTACAAGTAAGCTTGCATCTCACCTTCTCGCTCCCATTGCGGTTGCAGCATATTCATATATGGCTCTGATTCCCGTAATTCAGCCTCCCATTATGAATGCACTCACAACAAAGAAAGAACGCGCTGTAAAGATGACACAGCTCCGCAAGGTAACAAAGATTGAAAAAATCATCTTCCCCATTGCAGTTCTTATCATCACGGCAGTTCTTCTTCCCAGCGTAATACCCCTTCTCGGTATGTTTATGCTCGGTAATCTTTTCAAAGAATGTGCCGTTACAGACAGACTTTCAGACACAGCTCAGAATTCACTTATGAACATTGTTACAATTCTCCTCGGTGTCTGCGTAGGTGCAACAGCAAACGGTGAAACATTCCTTACAACTCAGACTCTTATGATTGTAGGAATCGGTCTCCTTGCATTCTGCTTCTCAACAGTTGGCGGTGTGCTCTTCGGCAAGCTCCTTTACGTGCTCACAAAAGGCAAGATCAATCCCCTTATCGGTGCAGCAGGTGTTTCTGCCGTTCCTATGGCAGCCCGTGTTGCTCAGAAGGTAGGCGCAAAGACAGACTCAACAAACTTCCTTCTTATGCACGCTATGGGTCCCAACGTTGCAGGTGTTATCGGTTCAGCAGTTGCTGCCGGTTACCTCCTTTCAATGTTCAGCTGAGTTAATGAATAAAATAATATTCTTTGACCTTGACGGAACAATCACAGATTCAGGTGAAGGCATAATCAAAAGTCTTGAATATGCCTTCAGCGAACTTGGTTTCGAAGTTCCCGATATAACAACTCTCAGAAAGTTCATAGGACCTCCCCTTGCAGTATCATTCAGAGAATTTATGGGATTTGATGACGAAACTGCAGACAGAGCAATAAAAAAATACAGAGAACGATATATCGTTAAAGGTATTTTTGAAAACACTCCTTACGACGGAATTTATGAGCTTCTGAAAGAACTCAAAACAAAGGGTTGCCGTCTTGCAATTGCAACAACGAAACCCGAACATATGGCAAAAACGGTTACAGACCATTTCGGATTGACAGAATTCTTTGAAACGGTTTCAGGTGCAACAGCCGATACCGACACAAAGGAAGATGTAATCAGAAAAGCCTGCGAAAGAATGAATATCCCCGAAAACGAATGGGAAAACATTCTTATGGCAGGCGACAGAAAATACGATATTATCGGCGCTCACAGTTGTTCAATGAAATGTGTCGCAGTCGGTTACGGCTTTGCTCCCGACGGTGAATTCGAAGAATACGGAGCTGACTATATCGCAGATACGGTTGAAGATCTCAAAAACTTTTTGCTCACATAAAAAGACCTGTTCTCTTCGGAGAACAGGTCTTTTATCTTATGCATCTTTCTTTACTCTGTAATTTTTACTTGTATCAACCCAAGACTTGATTATCTCAGGATTTTCAAAAATCTCATTGCATCTCTTGATAAAGGGGATAACATCGCCGAAGTCGAGTGCTCTGTGGTCAAATGCAATACAGATGGGCAGAATCTTTCTGAAATCGGGAGTTTTTACACCGCAACTGTCAGTTGCACACACAACTTTATCCTGAATTGCACCTATTCCGAAAGCTGCAACCTGAGGCGGAATGATTTCAAGAAGTGAAACGCTGCCTGTAAGACTTCTGTCAAGTGAGCCGAGGTTTGACACGGTAACTGTGCCCTGCTCGATATCATAGCCTGTGAGTCTGTCTTTTTCACTCATTGAATAATATCTCTTCTTATCCTTACCTGAGAGAAGCTTTATTTTATGTCTGCCTGTCTTTGCACCGAAAAGTCTGCCGAGCGCTTTTGCAATTCTTCCCTTTTTAAGCTCGTTGATTGTATTTGCAAATGATGCCTCATACATTGCCTCTTCAAGAATTGTATTTTCCATTCTTCTTCTGACATCAGCAATTTTTTCATTTATCTCATCAAGATTCATTTTTTCAAAACCTCTTACATTAACTGTCATCATTCTGCCGTCAGACATAACCATAGGAATCGAAATATTGATTTCTTCAAAAGTATCAATTCTGCCTCTTACAAGAAAACTGTTATATTCAAGATGTGCATTCATTGCGGGAGCAGCTTTGAGTCCCTCTGCAATAACTTTAAGCATAAGAGTATTTACTGTTATCTTATCATCTTTACTTCTGCCGAGATTGATTTTCTTGACCTGAGTCATTATATCTGTCACATCAGCTTCATAATTGTATGTAACGTGCGGAATGTTCTTCCAGCTCTCTGATGTCATATTTGCAACAATCTTTCTCTGAAGTCCGAAATGTTCTGTGTTAGTAATGTTAAGCATATTATATTCTCCTTAAATAAAATCTGTTTGTTTGACAGCCGTTTTACCGACCTGAAAACAGCATACGGCAAAATTGGTACAGTTTCCATATCTTTGCAGTTGCGACACCCGTCAGTTGCGTAAATTTTACAGTTGCAACCGCAAGTTGCGTATTGATTTTTGCCACATTTATATGTATAATGTGTATTAAAGGAAGTGAAAACTAATGAGTCTTATGCTTGGAACAAAACTTGCAGATTTAAGAAAACGTCACGGCTATTCGCAGGAAGCTCTGGCAGAAAAGATGGGTGTAAGCCGTCAAGCAGTTTCCAAATGGGAACGAGGAGAATCCACACCCGATACAGATACACTCATTGAACTTGCAAAACTTTATAATGCAAGTCTTGATGAACTCGTAGGTCACGAGAAAACAAACAAAGAAAACGAAGAAGAGCCCAAGGTAAATAAAACCGCAAAAAAAGCAGAAGCATCTGCTCCCTCATACAAGAGTCTATCATCAAAGCTTCTTAAATTTCCGTTTCCTCTTGTGGTTGCAGCCGTTTATGTACTGCTTGGCATCACTCAGAAATTATGGCATCCCTTATGGCTTATATTCCTGATGATTCCTGCATATTACCATATGGCAATCGGACTCAGAGCAAAAACAAAAAAAGGCCTTCTTCTGGGAATGCCCGTTTTTGAAGCTGCACTTGTAATGTTTCTTCTTCTCGGATTTTATATATCAGCCTGGAGCTGGGCATGGATACTCTTCATAGGCGCACTCTGTTATTACTGGGGCGTTGCAGTATACGTTAAAAAGAATAAAGACTAAACAAAAAAACCGACTGATAAAACAGTCGGTTTTTGCATATTTCTGATTATTCGTAAAGGGGATAAGCTGCTGTGAGTTTTTCAACTTCTGCCTTAACGTAATCCTTCTTGTTTTCAAAGTCTGTTGCAACAAGGTGAATACATTCTGCAATCTTATCCATTTCCTTAACACCGAAACCTCTTGTTGTAACAGCAGGAGTACCGATTCTGATACCGCTTGTTACGAAGGGCTTTTCGGGGTCGTTGGGAATTGCATTCTTGTTTACTGTAATGCGAACTTCATCGAGTCTGTGTTCAAGCTCTTTACCTGTGATACCTGTTGAACGAAGGTCACAAAGCATAAGATGATTGTCTGTACCGCCTGAAACAAGGTTAATACCTCTTGAAACAAGACCTGACGCCAGAGCCTTTGCATTTTCAGCAACTCTCTGCTGATATTCTTTGAATTCGGGTTTCATTCCTTCACCGAAACATACAGCCTTAGCAGCGATGATGTGCATAAGAGGACCGCCCTGACAACCGGGGAAGATACCCTTGTTGAGAGCAAGACCGAAATCGTTCTTTGCAAGAATAAGACCGCCTCTGGGACCTCTGAGAGTTTTATGTGTTGTTGATGTAACGATATCTGCATAGGGTACGGGTGATTCATGAACACCTGCAGCAATAAGACCTGCAATATGAGCCATATCAACCATAAAGATTGCGCCTACTGATTTTGCGATTGCGCCGATTCTTTCAAAATCGATTGCTCTGGGATAAGCTGAAGCACCTGCAACAATCATCTTGGGCTGTGCATCCTTAGCGATTCTTTCAAGCTCATCATAATCAATGAATCCTTCGTCATTTACACCGTAAGAAACGAAGTTAAAGTACTTACCTGACATATTAACGGGTGAACCGTGTGAAAGATGACCGCCGTGTGCAAGACTCATACCGAGAATTGTATCACCATGGTTGAGAAGAGCAAAGTAAGTAGCAATATTTGCCTGAGTACCTGAATGGGGCTGTACGTTTGAATATTCTGCACCGAAAAGCTCCTTAGCTCTTTCGTTTGCAATATTTTCAACAACGTCAACACATTCGCAACCGCCATAGTATCTCTTTGCTGAGTAACCTTCAGCATATTTATTTGTAAGCACACTGCCCATTGCAGCCATAACTGCGGGAGAAACAATGTTTTCAGAAGCGATAAGCTCGATATTATCTCTCTGTCTCTTAAGCTCCATATTCATTGCGTCTGCAACTTCTTTATCGAAGCCTGCAATGTATGAAGCTGTGTTCATAAAATCATTAAACATCAGAACATCCTCCAATTAAAAATACAGTGTAAATATACCATATCCGAACAATAAAAGTCAACACAATCCGACACAAAATATAATTACCCTTCAGTTTATTTATTAGTATTTGCAAAAACAAAGAAAGTATGTTATAATGTTTATAATTATGCGAGTTTTTGAAACACTCTCTATTTATTGATTATATTCGAGGTACTTATGGAATTTTATGCAGGACATTATGATATAGCTGTTATAGGTGCAGGTCATGCAGGCATAGAGGCTTCTCTTGCCGGTGCAAGGCTCGGCTGCCGCACGGTTCTTTTTACAATTACACTCGATTTTGTGGGTAATCTTCCCTGCAATCCGTCAATCGGCGGCACATCAAAAGGTCACCTTGTCCGTGAAATTGATGCTATGGGCGGTGAAATGGGTAAAGCAGCAGATGCACACTCAATTCAGATACGTATGCTCAACCGAGGCAAAGGTCCTGCGGTACATTCTCTTCGTGCACAGATTGACAGAAGAGGCTACACCTCCTATATGAAGCACTGCATCGAAAAACAGGAAAATCTTGACCTCAAGCAAGCAGAAATTGTTACACTCCGTAAAAATGACAACGACGAATGGGAGCTTGTCACAAAGCTTGATGCTGTCTATACAGCAAAGCAGGTTGTCATTGCAACCGGCACATTCCTCGACGGTAAAATTTATGTAGGTGACAAGTGCTACTCAAGTGGTCCTGACGGTGTTTTTCCGTCAATCGGTCTCACAGACTCACTCAAAAAACTCGGACTTCCCCTTCGCAGATTCAAAACAGGTACCCCCTCAAGAATCAACAGAAGAAGTGTTGATTTTACAGACCTTGAACTTCAGGAAGGCGATGCAAAATGCTCACCTTTCTCATTCGAGACAGAAAAAATGCCTGAAAACAGAGCTGTCTGTTATATTTCATACACCAACGATAACACCAAGCAGATTATTCTTGATAACATTCACCGTTCTCCGCTTTATGGCGGAAAAATAGAAGGCATAGGACCCAGATACTGTCCAAGTATTGAAGACAAGATTATGCGTTTTTCAGAAAAAGAACGTCATCAGCTTTTCATTGAGCCTTGCGGAATTGATACTGAAGAAATGTACCTTCAGGGTATGTCATCTTCACTTCCCGAAGATGTTCAGCTCGAATTCCTGAAGACTATAAAAGGTCTTGAAAATGTTGAAGTTATGCGTGTAGCATACGCAATTGAATATGACTGCGTTGACCCCGTTTCAATGAAACCTACACTTGAATTCAAAGATATTCCTAATCTCTACGGTGCAGGTCAGTTCAACGGTTCAAGCGGTTACGAAGAAGCTGCAGCGCAGGGTCTTGTTGCAGGTATAAATGCAGCATTGAAGATCAAGGGCAAAGAGCCTCTTATTCTTGACAGAGCAGGTTCATACATCGGCACACTTATCGATGACCTTGTAACAAAAGGCTGTAATGAGCCTTACAGAATGATGACCTCAAGAAGTGAATACCGTCTCTTCTTAAGACAGGATAATGCCGATATCAGACTCACAGAAACAGGATACAGAATCGGTCTTATTTCAGAAGAACGTTATAACAGATTCTTGAAAAAACTTGAACTCATCGCTGAAGAAAGACAGAGAGTTGAAAGTACTGTTATTCCCCCCAACAAAGAGTTTGACCACATTTTCATTGAAAACGGCACAGTACCGCTTTCAACCGGTGTCAGACTTTCAGAGCTTATAAAGAGACCTCAGCTGAATTACGAAAAACTCACCCCGGTAGATACAACACGTCCCGACCTGACAGATGACATATTTGAGCAGGTTGAAACAGAACTTAAATATGAGGGTTACATAAAAAGACAGTTATCGCAGATTTCGGATATGAGAAGACTTGAAGTCAGACTCATTCCTGAAGATATCAATTATGATGACGTAACGGGACTCCGTCTTGAAGCAACGGAAAAACTCAAAAAAGTGCGTCCCGTAAACATCGGTCAGGCATCAAGAATTTCAGGTGTCAGCCCTGCCGATATATCAGTACTTCTCATTTATCTCGGCAAGAAAGGAAACTGATTTATGTCCACAATCGCCGCAATTGCCACCCCTAATGCATCGGGCGGTATAGGTGTAATCAGAATATCAGGTGACGATGCAATAGCAGTTGCCGACAAAGTTTTTGTGTCCGTATCAGGCAAAAAACTCTGCGAAATCAAGGGATATACAGCCCTCTTCGGCCATATCTGTGAAAACGGAAATGCCGTTGACGAATGTGTAGCTCTTGTATTCCGTGCGCCCAGAAGTTACACGGGTGAAGAGGTTGTAGAGCTTTCTTGTCACGGCGGACTCTATGTTACACAAAAAGTTTTAAGAACTGTTTTTGCCGCAGGTGCTGTCCCGGCAGAGCCGGGAGAATTTACAAAACGTGCTTTTCTTAACGGAAAAATCGACCTTGCTCAGGCAGAATCAATTATGAATATCATTTCTGCTCATGGTCAGCAGGCTCTGAGTGCAGCATCAAATACACTTGACGGCAAACTCAGTGAGCAAATCGCAGGCATTGCCGCATCACTTACCAATGTTGCAGCAGGAATTGCCGTATGGACAGATGACCCTGACGAAGATGTACCTCAGGCTCACGAAGACAATGTTTATGAAGTTGTAAAAAACAGCCTTTATGAACTTGAGAAACTCATTAAGAATTTTGATTCAGGCAAAGCTGTTACTCAGGGGGTACCGACTGCAATCTGCGGTCACCCCAATGTTGGTAAATCAACACTGATGAATCAGCTTGCAGGCTATGATAAATCAATCGTCACAGATATTGCAGGCACAACAAGAGACGTTGTTGAAGAAACTGTCAGACTCGGTGATATCGTGCTTCACCTTGCAGACACAGCAGGTATTCACGAAAGTGACGATATTGTTGAATCAATAGGCATTGACAGAACAATGAAAAAACTCGATTCCGCAAGTCTTGTTCTTGCCGTTTTCGATTCTTCACAACCTCTTGACAATAACGATATTGATCTTCTTAAAAGATGCCGCGGCAGAAAAGCCGTTGCAATTATAAACAAAACAGATTTAGGTATAAACACCGATATTGATAAAATCAAGGAATTCATTTCTGATACAGTCTTCATTTCCGCCGCAAACGGTGACGGAATCGAAGATCTGAAAACAGTTATTGAAAAACTTCTCGGCACAGCAGAGTTTGATACATCTGCAGGTATCCTTGCCAATGAAAGACAATATGCCTGCTGCACATCAGCCGCAGACAGTCTGAGAGAAGCTCTAACAGGTCTTGAAATCGGAGTAACACTTGATGCGGTAAACGTCAGTATCGACTATGCAACTGAAAAACTCCTTGAACTCACAGGCGAAAAAGCAAGAGAAGCTGTCGTAAACGAAGTCTTCTCAAAATTCTGTGTAGGAAAGTAAACCTTATGACTCACCGTGAACTTATGACAAGAGCAATTGAACTTGCAAAAGAGGCTGCATCTGAAGGCGAAGTGCCCGTTGGTGCGGTCATTGCCCGTAACGGTGAAATTATTGCAGAGGGCAGAAATATGCGTGAAAACGGAAAAAATGCTCTTTATCACGCAGAGATAATTGCCATTAACAATGCCTGCAAAGCACTTGACAGCTGGAGACTTGACGATTGCGTGCTTTATGTAACTCTCGAGCCTTGCCCCATGTGCACGGGTGCTATTATCAACTCAAGAATCAGCAAAGTTGTTTACGGAGCCTATGACCTTAAAGCAGGGTCAGTTGATTCCGTAATCAATCTCTTCAATCTCCCCTACAATCACCGTCCCGAACTGCAGGAAGGTTTTATGGAAAACGAATGCAAAAAAATACTCTCTGACTTTTTTTCTGATCTCCGATCAGAAAATACTTGACGTCAATAAAGTCAGAATAGCACCCGCCGCTGCAGAAGCGGCTATTTCTATAAAAATTTTTACCTTGCTACGTTTCTCTGCACCTTTGGTTTTAGGCGGAGCACCTGCAGCTTTGACAATCGTCTGCGCCCTTTCCCTGAGTTTACCGTCAGTTATGCCGTAATACTTAGGATTTACAAAAAACAAGGCTCTTTCAAAATAATCACAGCCGGTTTCAGCCACTTCAACCACTTGTCTGTTAACACCTTTTATCATACAAAAAACACATCCTTCAGAGTTATATTTTATATTTTTTCACAAAAAAGAAGCATTATGCAAAACAGTAAAATTTTCTGCATTTTTGTCAATTGTGAATTGTCACAAACTTGTTTTTGACATAAAATGGGCATAGCAACAGCAAGCATATTATACTTTCTGTATACTGCCTGCAATGTTCAAAAATGTTCAAAACTCTGTTCAAACTGTCTACAACTCCTTGTAAAATAGCGGTTTTGAACCTTAATTTTTCCATTTTTATATGTTCAAAACTTTTTTCGACAACTTTTTTTGTATACAGTTTGTTGTACCTGTTTTTCGGTTTATACATTTTGGAGTAAAATGAATACAAAATTTTCACACACTTTTTGTGTAAATTCACAAATCATTTTTATTCTTTTTTAGAATAATATTTTTTATCGTAAGAGGACAGAAAAATGTTTGTTAAAACTGACGAAAATTACATAGATGTATCAGATTTCGGAAAAATCAATCTTGCCGTGACACTTGACTGCGGTCAGGCTTTCAGATGGCGCAAAAATCCTGATTCAACCTGGACGGGAGTTGTCCGAGGAATCGAAACAACTGTTGCACAGACAGACAACGGTCTGCGTTTTTACGGAATTTCAGAAAAGCAGTTTCTTGATGTTTTTTTCGATTATTTTGATATGGCAAGAGATTATGATGAAGTCATAAAAACATTGTATATAGACAGACATCTTGCAGATGCAATTGATTTTTACGGAACAATCAGAATTCTGAAACAAGAACCCTGGGAAGCTCTGTGTTCATTCATAATTTCAGCCTGCAATAATATTCCCCGTATCAAAGGAATTATTGAAAAGCTTTGCGAAACACACGGTGAGAAAACTGCAACATCATACACATTCCCCTCGGCAGAAAAAATCGCATCTCTCAGCCCTGAAGACCTTGAGGTCATAAGGGCAGGTTACAGAGTGCCCTATATTCTTGATGCAGCAAGAAAAGTTGCAGACGGCATAATCAATCTCGATTTACTTGCTTCAAATTCAATTGAAGAATGCGAAAACGAACTTATGAAAATCAACGGTGTCGGCAAAAAAGTTGCCGATTGCACAATCCTGTTCAGCACGGGACATATTGACACTTTCCCCGTTGACAGACATATAAAAAGAATCTGCGACAATCTTTATCCTGACGGTCTCCCCGAATGCACAAAAGGAATCAGCGGAATTGCCCAGCAGTATATGTTTCATCTTCAACGAATCGGTTTAGATTAAAAAAAATCACTCTTCCTGCGAAGAGTGATTTTTTTATGATGAAAAATTAGATTTTCATAAGATTTCTGAGAATTGAGAAAAGCTCAATAATTGCTGCAAAGATAGTTCCGATAAAGCCGTTTACTTCGGGAGCGGGATCGAGAAGAACATTATTTCCGCCTAAACCGAGATCTGCATCACCAACTACGCCTTCAATCTGATCAAGAGCGCCGTCAATCTGATCGAACATACAAATAACCTCACAATCTGAATGATTTTATGTATTGATAATAACACATCGTTTTTGATTTATTTTTACTTTTTGGAATTATAACACATTGTTTGCAAAAAAAGAGAAGCAAATTTATTGCTTCTCTCATTTTTTAATTATTCGTCATCTTCATCGTCTTCGATTTCGATTTCTTCAATTACCATGCCACAGTTGGGGCAAGTAAGGGGTTCATCATCTTCGAAAACTGATTCATCAAAACAGAATACTTCGCCGCAATCGGGACATTCAACTTCATATTCGAAAGCTTCGTCGTCATAATCGTCGCAGCCGTCACAACAATCACAATCGCAATCACAGTCATCTTCGAAGTCTTCATCCTCATATTCATCAAAAAGGATTTCTTCAACTTCTGCGAGATCAACATCAACTGCATCGATGTGTTCTTCAATTTCTTCAATCTCATCTGCAAGAACTGCGATATCGTCCTCTGCATCTGCAAGACTGAGAGCCATGTCATCAATAATATCAACAAGAGCCTTGATAATTTTTGCTTCCTTTGTGGATTCATCAAGTCCGAGACCGTCTGCAAGACCTTTGATATATGCTGCCTTTTCAGTTAAAGTCATCATAACCTAACCTCCCGAAAAATTTAATTGCGTTTATTTTTATGCCGATTCCTGAATTATAATCAGGCTCTTGACATATATTCACCTGTACGAGTGTCAACCTGAATCATTTCACCTTCATCGATGAAGAGGGGCACTTTGATTTCTGCACCTGTTTCAAGTGTAGCGGGTTTAAGTGTGTTTGTTGCTGTGTCACCCTTGAAGCCGGGGTCTGTCTTTGTAACCTGAAGAGTTACGAAGTTGGGAGGCTCAACACCGAAAACCTTGCCCTTGTATGAAAGGATACGGCATGTTTCGTTTTCCTTAACGAACTTGAAGTTGTCGCTGAGGTCTGAACCGTTGATGGGTACCATTTCGTATGTTTCGGGGTCCATGAAGTAATAGAGACCGCCGTCTTCATATGAATATTCCATTTCTTTTCTCTCAATGAATGCAGTGGGGAATTTAGCTGAGGGGTTGTAGCTCTTTTCAATTACTGCACCTGTGAGAACATTCTTTGTCTTTGTACGAACGAAAGCAGCGCCCTTACCGGGTTTAACATGCTGGAATTCAACAACCTGAAGTACGTTGCCGTCTTCTTCAAATGTTACGCCGTTTCTGAAATCGCCTGCTGAAACCATAATTTTTTCCTCCGTTATAAATAACTTTACTTATAGATAATAATATATTTTACATTTTTTTTCAAGTGTTTTTCATAAAAATCAAAGCACTATAAGAGATTTTTGCGATTTTGTCAGATTTTCACATCCGTTTTCTGTCACAAAAGCCATATCTTCAATTCTTACACCGAATTTTCCGGGCAGATAAATTCCCGGTTCAACTGTTACGATGTTGCCCTTTTCAAGTACTGCAGAACTTCTGGGAGACAGATTGGGCATTTCGTGAATTTCAACACCCACACCGTGACCTGTGCCATGACCGAAAAACTCACCGTAACCTGCATTTGCAATAACATCTCTTGCAGCCTTGTCTGCATCAAAACAGGAAACACCTGCCCTGACAACATCAAGAGCAGAAAGCTGTGCCTTGAGAACCGTTTCATAAACTTTCTTCTGTTCGTCTGTCACAAAACCGACAGCAACAGTTCTTGTCATATCACTGTGATACCCGTCAACAACAGCACCAAAGTCGAGAGTGACAAAATCACCGTCTTCAATCACTTTGTCTGTGGGAACACCGTGAGGCATTGATGAATTCTTTCCGCTTACGGCAATTGTATCAAAAGACAACGCCTCTGCACCGTTTTTCAGCATATAAAAATCAAGTTCAAGCTGAACCTCTTTTTCTGTTCTGCCCTTTTTTATAAAATTCAGGATATGAAGAAAAGCATCTTCGGCAATTTTCTGTGCCGAGAGTATTTTGCCCTTTTCTTCTTCATTTTTCACGCTTCTGAAAACATTTATTGCGGTGTCGAGAGAATTATCTGACACAAAATGAAAATCTTTCATATTTTCATTGTCTGTGAGTCTTGAAAACTCCGCAAGAGTCATTCCGCCGGCCTCAACTGCAACGGACTTGACATTTCTTTCATTCAGATAATCTTTCATCTGAGAAAAAACCTGTTTACCCTCTGCAACATCGCAACATTTTATCTGATTTCCTGCAGCTTCGATATAACGGCTGTCGGTATAAAAAATACTCCCCTTGCGTGTAACAAGAAGAAAACCGTCAGATGATTCAAATTCGGTAAAATAACGTCTGTTGCAAGGGGTGACGACAAGTGCCGCATCAATATTATCAGGCATAACAGACATAAGTGATTCAATATTCATTGAAAAGCTCCTTTCAACGAAAAGAATGACGGGCTCTTTGCAGAACCCGCCGTCAAAATCAATTACTTAAACTTACGTTTACGAGCAGCCTCAGACTTCTTCTTTCTTGCTACAGAAGGCTTCTCATAGTGTTCTCTTTTACGAACTTCCTGGATGATACCATCTCTTGAAGTCTGACGCTTAAAACGTCTGAGAGCGCTATCCAAGGATTCATTTTCTTTAACTTTGATCTGGCTCATTATATTCCCTCCCTCCGCATTTACCGCGTGGGTTAATCTCAAACTTTATCAATTCTTAAACTGATACTTTGACATTATACATTAATGTTCAGACTATGTCAATAGATTTACAGACGATTTTTTTATCTTTTTGTCGTTTTTTTCGTGACACCTTGATTTTTCACATAAATAATGTATAATAAATTACTGAGAAACAATCATATTTTTATAATAAACATTTGCCTGAGGAGATGTTTTTTGTGTCAGCACAACAACTGATAAATTATATAAAAGACAAAAAAATCCTTATTCTCGGCTTCGGCAGAGAGGGAAAATCAACATACAATTTCATAAGAAGTTATCTTAAAGACAAACACCTGACAATCGGTGACAAGAATTCTGTTTCACTCTGCGATGAGAATGTTTCTTTTGACTGCGGTGAAAATTATCTTGAAAATCTCGGTGCTTATGACCTTATTTTCAAAAGCCCCGGCATTCCCTTTGTTGGCGTAAGATATCCCGAAACAACAGAAATCACCTGCCAGACAGATATGTTTCTTCGTTTTGCAGACTGCAAAGTTGTGGGAATCACCGGCACAAAAGGTAAAACAACAACTTCGACTCTTATTTTCAGAATGCTTAGTGAAGCAGGCTTCAACACTTCACTCATCGGAAATATGGGTGTTCCCGTTTTTGAAGAAATATCAATGCCTGCAGATTCAGTTGCAGTAATCGAAATGTCTTCACATCAGCTTGAGTTCACAAAAGGTTCTCCCGATGTATCAGTTATGACAAATGTCTACGAAGAGCACCTTGACCATTATGAAGAGGGATTCAAAGGCTATGTA
>JAZUCO010000172.1:0-7918 GCA_045639185.1 Acutalibacteraceae bacterium | reverse complement strand
CAGCAGGATACAGACGGTAAGTTTGCTCAGGCTTTTGCAGACACACTCGGCTCAATTCTCGGTGAAAGAATCAGAGCAGACGAAAACGGCAACGGCATTTACAATGTTGAGGCAGATCTGTACAATTGCAGTTTTGCAGATTGCACACCTGAACAGCAGGCTCACATTCTCAACAATGTTCCTATCCAGAGCTTCCTTGATGCAGCAGGTGAAGATCACCTTTACTACTTCTCATACAACTCATTCGGCAATCTTGACCAGATTACAGCAAGACTTTATAACCTCATTCAGCAGGTTAAAGAAGAAACCGGTCATGACAAGGTAAACCTTGTTCCCATCAGCCAGGGCGGTGTTGTTACAAACAATCTTCTCGAGCTCTATCCCGATGTTATTGATTCATTCGAAAAGATGGTTTATGTTATTCCCTGTCTTGACGGTACAGCAATCATCAGCGACCTCTATGTAAATGGTCTTCTTGACGATCCCGATGCTATTTACGGCTATATGATTCCCGAACTTCTCGGTGATGATATGACAAGCAAGCTTGTTAAGATTGTTCTTCGTATTCTCCCCGAAGCAGTTGTTCAGGATATGCTTGACAGAGCAGTTGATACACTTTTCGGTGTTACGCTCAAAAACAACACAACAATGTGGGCATTCCTTAAAACAAAGGATTATCAGATTGCAGCAGACAAATACCTTTCAGGTGAAGAGAATGCAGAAATCCGTCGTCAGACAGATTCTTACCAGAAGGCAAGAGAAAATTCAGACGCAAACATTCTCAGAGCTATTGAACACGGTGTTCAGGTCTTCAATATCGTTGATTACAATGTAAATCTTTACCCCATCGTTGATTCTTGGAATAAAATCAATGCAGACGGTGTTATTGATCTTGATTCAACATCAATGGGCGCATACGCTGCACCTGTAGGTGAAACTCTTCCCGAAGGTTATACACAGCAGGGCAATGATTTCGGTACTTGTACAGATCCCTCTCATAACCATATTGATCCTTATAACATTGTTGACGCTTCAACAGGTCTTATCCCCGATCATACATTCTATTTCTACAATGCTCCTCACGAAGAAACAGGCAGAAATGATGTGCTTATCGGACTTATCGTTGACATCCTTCTTGATGATAACTTCACATCAGTTTACAGCTATCCCGAAAAGTATCCTCAGTTCAACGAAGCAAGACGCGGCAGAGACCTCAGAAATCTTTCAGCCAGAGCACACGCTCTTCTTGAAAATGCAGGTGAAGACGAATATCCCGAACTCCGTGCAGCACTCGCAAAGGTTGATGAACTTATTCCTCAGACAGTTGTCAACTACGAAGAAACAAATGCTGCCAAGGCAGAACTTGAAATGCAGTTCAAGATTGCAAACGGTGAAGCTGTGACAGCACAGAAGAGTGTATTTGACACATTGCTTGAAAAAATGGTTGATGTTGTTTACAACTATGTTGAAACAAATTACGCAAACAAGAGTTTTTCAGGTAAATAATAAGATTTAATAAGACGGCACATCTTCGGATGTGCTGTTTTTTTGTGTGCTTCTTTGTGCACATATGACAAATTGAGATAAAAAATCTTAGCAGGTCTTCTTGCAATATGGTCAAAAAAAATCTTGAAATCTTCAAAATAAAGTGATAAAATAATATTATATATAACTATAAGTATCGAAAGGAGTGTTGTTATGGGGCAGAATGTCAGGGATGATTACAAAGTTCCGATGTATCTTTTCCACGAGGGAAGCAATGCAAGAGCGTACGAATTCCTCGGCGCACACCGTGCAGATGACGGCAGAATTGTGTTCAGAGTCTGGGCACCGAATGCTGTTGCAGTTTCCGTATCAGGTGAGTTCAATAATTGGGCTGAAGATGCGGCACCTATGAAGCGCATCAACGGCGGTGATATATGGGAAGCTTATGTTGAAGGTGTCAATGTTTATGATTCATATAAATATTGCATCAGAGCAAAAAACGGCAAGACATATATGAAAGCCGATCCTTACGGTTTCCATACAGAAACCCGTCCCGATACTGCATCAAAGTTTTATGACATAAGTGTTTTTGAGTGGGATGACTGTGAATGGCAGTCTGAGAAGAAGAAAAAGTCTGTTTATGCATCTCCCGTCAATATTTATGAAGTTCACGCAGGCTCCTGGAGAATGCACGATGACGGTAATTTCTATTCATACCGTGACCTTGCAGAATCGGTTGTTCCCTATGTGAAAGAGATGGGATATACTCACATTGAGTTTCTTCCTCTCACCGAATATCCCTTTGACGGTTCATGGGGTTATCAGGTAACGGGTTATTTTGCACCCACATCAAGATACGGCACTCCCGAAGATTTTGCTTATCTTATAAATGAGTGTCACAAAAACGGTATCGGTGTTATTCTTGACTGGGTACCTGCTCATTTTCCCAAAGATGCACACGGTCTCTATGAGTTTGACGGCACTCCTTGTTATGAGTATGCAGATCCCCGTAAGGGTGAACATTATGAATGGGGTACAAGAGTTTTTGACTACGGCAAAAAAGAAGTCAGAAGTTTTCTTCTTTCAAGTGCTGAATTCTGGCTCAGGGAATATCATTTAGACGGTACGCGTGTTGATGCTGTTGCTTCAATGCTTTATCTTGACTATGGCAGACATGACGGTCAGTGGGTTGCAAATGAAAAAGGCGGAAGAGAGAATCTTGAAGCCGTTGCATTTCTGAGAAAACTCAATGAGATTGTCTTCCGTGAGCATCCCGAAGTGCTGATGATTGCAGAGGAAAGCACAGCGTGGCCTCTTGTTACAAAACCCACAGCAATAGGCGGTCTCGGTTTCAATTTCAAATGGAATATGGGCTGGATGAACGATATACTCAGATATTTCGGTCTTGACGGCTATTTCAGAAAATATAATCACGATCTTATCACATTCTCATTCTTCTACGCATTTTCAGAGAATTTCATTCTTCCGATTTCTCACGATGAAGTTGTTCACGGCAAGAAATCACTTCTTGACAAAATGCCCGGTGAGTATGATGATAAATTCCATTCACTCAGAGCATTCCTCGGTTATATGTATGCTCATCCCGGTAAGAAACTTCTCTTTATGGGTCAGGAATTCGGTCAGTTTATTGAATGGGATGAAAAGAAACAGCTTGACTGGTTCCTGCTTGATTATGATGCTCATAAGAATCTTCAGAGATATACAAAGGCTCTTAATCATTTCTACAAAGAAAATGCTCCTTTCTGGGAAATTGACTATTCCTGGGAAGGCTTCAAGTGGCTTGTAAGTGACGACTGTGACAATTCAGTTATCGCATTCCGGAGAACAGATGAAAAAGGCGAGTCTGTTATTGCAGTATGCAACTTTACAAATGTTGAACGTCCCTCATACAAAATCGGTGTTCCCGAAAAAGGTGCATACGATGTGGTGTTCAATTCAGACAGTAAAGAGTTCGGCGGTAAGGGTGTAAGCAAAAAACGTGTTTACAGAACAAAGAAACAGCCTATGCACGGTATGGAACAAAGTATAGATATGACTCTTCCCCCGCTTTCGACAATTTATCTTAAGTACAGAGATGTATAATATAATGTGTAATTTACAATCAGGCTGACGGCAGACGGATATTGTACATTGTAAATTATAAGTTGTAAATTAAAGTATATAATAAACGAAAGGATTGATTATAATGGCAAGAAAAACAGAATGTCTGGCTATGTTGCTCGCCGGCGGACAGGGCAGCAGACTGGGTGTCCTTACAAAAAATGTAGCAAAACCTGCTGTTCCTTACGGAGGTAAATACCGTATTATCGATTTCCCTCTTTCAAACTGTATTAACTCAGGTATCGATACTGTTGGTGTTCTTACACAGTATCAGCCTCTTGAACTTAACGACTATATCGGCAATGGTCAGGCATGGGATCTTGACAGAGCAAACGGCGGTGTGCACATTCTTTCTCCTTATCAGCAGATTCAGGGTACTGACTGGTACAGAGGCACAGCAAACGCAATTTATCAGAACATAAATTTCATTGACAGATACAACCCCGAATATGTTGCAGTCCTTTCAGGTGACCATATCTACAAAATGGACTATGCAAAGATGCTTAAATACCATAAGGAAAAGGGTGCAGCATGTACAATCGCTATGCTTGAAGTGCCCTGGGAAGAAGCATCAAGATTCGGTCTTATGTTTGTAGATGATGACGGAAAAATCACTGCTTTTGAAGAAAAACCCAAGAATCCCAAGAGCAATAAGGCTTCAATGGGTGTTTATATGTTCACATGGAGCAAACTCCGTGAATACCTCATTGCTGACGAAGCAAAAGAAGGCTCATCAAACGACTTCGGTAAAGACGTGATCCCTGCAATGCACAACGCAGGTGAAGTTATGGTTGCATTCCCCTTTGACGGCTACTGGAAAGACGTCGGAACAATCGACAGCCTCTGGGAAGCTAACCTTGACCTTCTCAATCCCGTTGCAAATATCGACCTTTCAGACAAGAGCTGGAAGATTTTCTCAAACAACCCCGTTACACCTCCTCAGTATGTTGCTCCCACAGCAGAAATTCAGAATTCTCTTATCACAGGCGGCAGCCACGTTGAAGGTGAAGTTGATTATTCTGTTCTCTTCTCAAATGTTACTGTTGAAGAGGGCGCAGAGGTTAAGTATTCAATCGTAATGCCAGGTGCAAAGATTGAAAAAGGCGCAAAAGTTCAGTATGCAATGATTGCAGAAAATGCTGTTGTAAAGAGCGGTGCTGTTGTGGGTGAAGATCCTCAGTCTTATGAAGACAGAGCAAAATGGGGCGTGGCAGTTGTAGGTCCCAATCTTACAATAGGCGAAAACGCAAAGGTAAAAGCTCAGACAATGGTTGTTGAAGATGTAGAAGGAGGTGCTGAAGTATGAGAGGCAAAAATGTTTTAGGTATTCTCTATTCAGACGCATATAATGAATCTATCAGTGAGCTTACAGCACTGAGAACTGCAGGTTCCGTTCCTTTCGGCGGCAGATATCGTTTTATTGATTTTCCCCTTTCAAATATGGTTAACAGCGGTATCATCAAAGTCGGTGTGATTGCAAAGAGCAACTACCGTTCACTTATGGACCATGTCGGTTCAGGTAAATCTTGGGATCTTTCAAGAAAGAATGCCGGTCTTTTCATTCTTCCTCCCTATAATTTCGGCGGCGGTAAATATTCAGGCAGACTTGAAGCACTCCGCAACACAATGGACTTTATCCAGGCATCAAAAGAAGAATATGTTCTTCTTTGCGATACAAATATCATCTGCAATATGGATTTCCGCAAACTTCTTGATTTCCATACTGCAAAGGAAGCAGACATCACAATCTGCTACAAAAACGGCAAGTATCCTCAGCTTGCAAATCTTATGCAGTTTGCACCCGAAGCAGACGGCAGAATCACAGCAATGGCTGTTCCTCCCCAGGCATCAGAAGGCGAAGGCACATACGGTGTTAATATCATCGTTATGAAGAAGTCACTTCTTGAAAGAATGGTTATGCAGGCAACAGCAGGCGATTATGATATCTTTGAAAAAGAAGTCATTATGAAAAACCTTGATAAGCTCAATGTTTACGGTTATGAAATCGATACATACTGCTCAGTAATTGACTCAATGCAGACTTATTACGAAACAACTCTTGATCTTCTTGATCCCGCAATCAGTGCCGAGGTTTTTGACAGATCAAATCCCGTTTACACAAAGGTTCACGATGATATGCCTGCAACTTACGGCATCGGCTCCAAGGCAAAGAACTGTGTTCTTGCAGACGGCTGTAAAATTGAGGGTGAAGTTGAAAACTCTGTTCTCTTCAGAGGTGTTCACGTTGCAAAGGGCGCAGTTGTAAAGAATTCAGTTATTATGCAGTCCTGCTACATCGGTGAAGATGCAAATCTCAACTGCGTAATTATGGATAAAAACGGTGTCATCAGACCAAGAAAGTCAATTTCAGGCGACACAACATATCCTATTTATATAGGAAAGAACATTACTATTTAATAATTGACATTATTAAATCTTTAATGTATAATAAATCGGCATTTAATTTTCGGCGGGATGCTATCATCCCGCCATACAAACTTTAATCGTAATGTGGGAGGGATAGAAAAATGGCATCCAAAAAAGGCGGACTCGGTAAAGGCTTTGATGCTCTTTTTGCAGACAATTCCGTTGAAGAAGTTGATTCATCTTCAGGTGTTATCAAGCTGAGACTTCACGATATCGAGCCTAACAAAAGCCAGCCAAGACAGATTTTTGACGATGATGCACTTTCTGAACTTGCAGACAGCATCAGAGAACACGGTGTTCTTCAGCCGCTTATTGTCAGACCTCTTGCAGACGGTTCATATCAGCTTGTTGCAGGTGAAAGACGTTGGAGAGCGTCAAGACTTGCAGGTCTTTCAGAAGTGCCCGTTATTGTAAAGACTCTTACGGATTCAGAAGTTGCCGTTATAGCGCTTATTGAAAATCTTCAGAGAGAAGACCTGAATCCCATTGAAGAGGCTGAAGGTATCAGCAGACTTATTGAGGAATACTCATTCACTCAGGAGCAGGCGGCAGACAAGCTCGGCAAATCCCGTTCGGCAGTTACAAACACTCTTCGTCTTATGTCATTACCCGAAAAGGTAAGAGGACTTGTCTGTGATGATTTTCTCACAGCAGGTCACGCAAGAGCATTGCTCGGACTTCAGGACAAGGGTATCATTGAAGAAATTGCCGATGAAGTTATTGCAAAAAAACTCTCTGTCCGTGAAACAGAAAAACTCGTCAAGCAGATGAATGCTTTTTCTGAAAAAACACCTAAAAAGATAAAGAGAAGAGACACTTATTATGATGAAGTGGAGCTTTCATTGTCAGATATTCTCGGCAGAAAAGTAGTTGTAAAGGAATCGGGTAAAGGCGGCAAGGTTGAATTTGAATTCTTTGATAAAGAAGACCTTGGAAAGCTTGCTAAATTATTCGAGGAATAAGGAGTATAAAGAAAATGATTGATATTAAATTTTTAAGAGAAAATCCTGATGTTGTAAGAGAAAACATCAAGAAAAAATTTCAGGACAGCAAACTTCCTCTTGTTGATGAAGTAATCGCTCTCGACAAAGAATACAGAGAAAACAAGACTAATGCTGACAACCTCAGAGCATCAAGAAACAAGATTTCAAAGCAGATCGGTATGCTTATGGCTCAGGGTAAGAAAGACGAAGCTGAAGAAGTTAAGAAGCTTGTTGCACAGCAGGCAGAAGAACTCGCTGCTTGTGAAGCTAACGAAGCTGATCTTTCAGAAAAAATCAAGAAGATTATGATGATCATTCCCAACATCATCGATCCCAGCGTTCCCGTAGGTAAAGATGATTCAGAGAATGTGGAAGTTCAGAAGTACGGTGAACCCGTAACTCCCGATTTTGAAGTTCCTTATCATACAGATATTATGGAAAGATTCTGCGGTATCGACCTTGACTCTGCAAGACGTGTTGCAGGTAACGGTTTCTACTACCTTATGGGTGACATCGCAAGACTTCACTCTGCAGTTATCTCTTATGCAAGAGATTTTATGATTGACAGAGGTTTCACTTATGTTGTACCTCCCTTTATGATCCGTGCAGACGTTGTTACAGGCGTTATGAGCTTTGCAGAAATGGAAGCTATGATGTACAAGATTGAAGGCGAAGACCTTTACCTCATCGGTACAAGTGAACATTCAATGATCGGTAAGTTCATCGATCAGATGATTCCCGAAGAACAGCTTCCTCTCACACTTACAAGCTATTCACCCTGCTTCCGTAAGGAAAAGGGCGCTCACGGCATCGAGGAGAGAGGTGTTTACAGAATTCATCAGTTCGAAAAGCAGGAAATGATTGTTGTTTGTAAACCCGAAGACAGCATGATGTGGTTTGAA
>JAZUCO010000171.1:0-3141 GCA_045639185.1 Acutalibacteraceae bacterium | reverse complement strand
GTACAAGGCAGAGAAAATTGATGGACATAGAGTGCAACGCATCAAAATTATATACAACTGCATCGGTGAGTTCACCTTGCCGGACACAGCAACAAACGAAAAAACGGCATAGCCGCTACAAAAACGACTATGCCGAATTTTTCAAGGATTAAAAATCCCTAAGCACACCCACTTGATGTGTTGTTCTTTTTTATTAGTATTGTTTATATCTCAACCTTTGTGCTTACACACTTATTACCTGTAAGTTCTTCACTTCTTGCATCAGGCTGGCTGAAACCTGCAAATACTGTGAAGTTCTTTGCAAAGATATCTCTGTTTCCGTCTTCGTCAACTGAAGTGAATTCTCTCTTTTCGATTTTGAGAGTAACTTCCTTTTCTTCACCTGCATCAAGCTTCACTCTGCCGAATGCACAAAGGCTGTAGTTTTTAACTGCAAAAGATGAATCTTCATCTTTGATGTAAACCTGAAGTGCATCTTCTGTAGCTGTGTCACCGATATTCTTGACTTTAACAGTAACTTCTGCACCGTCAAAGCCGTTGTTGTTAACAACATTGACATTGATATCTGTAGCAACGCAGTTACCGTATGTGAGACCGTATCCGAAAGGATAAAGAGGGGTACCCTCGAAATAACGGTATGTTCTGTTCTTCATTGAGTAATCGTGAATATCGGGGAGTTCATCGATTGAGTTGTAGAATGTAACGGGAAGCTTGCCTGAGGGAGAAACTTCACCGAAGATGATTTCTGCAATGTCCTTACCGCCTCTTGCACCGGGATACCAGCACTGAAGAATTGCATTTGCCTTATCCTGAGCTACACGAAGGTCGATTGAACTGCCTGCCATATTAAGAACAATAACGGGCTTACCCTGTGCGAGAACGTGATCCATAAGCATTCTCTGGGGCTTGGGAAGTTCAAGAGTAACCTTATCGCCGGGGCCTGCATCACCCTCTTCACCTTCAAGGATTTCATCAAGACCCACAACAAGAAGAACAACGTCACTGCGCTCGCATACAGCAGAGCATTCAGCAAGAAGGTCGGGCTTGTCGTGCTTTGAAAGGAATTCAACAGTATCCATCCACATATGTGAACCCTCTGAATAGAGAACTCTTGCATCTTCGCCCATGTAGTCCTGAATTGCTTCAAGAACTGTTATGTATCTTGAAGATGTGCCGTGATAGTTACCGATGAGTGATGTTCTGTTGTTTGCGTTGGGGCCTATAACACCGATTGTCTTTATATCACTCTTTGTAAGGGGAAGAATACCGTCATTCTTGAGCATAACGATACTTTCCTTTGCAGCTTTGTGTGAAAGATTGATATGGTCTTTGCATTCAACAACATCATAGGGGATTTCGTCAAGTTCGCTCTTGTCAAAGAGACCGAGAAGGAATCTTGTTGTGAAAAGTCTTACACATGACTGTGTGATGTATTTTTCGTCGAGGATGCCGTCATCATAAGCTTCCATAATTCTTTCGTATGTACAGCCGCAGTTGACGTCACAACCCTTTTCGAGAGCGAGTTTTACTGAGTATTTGGGTTCTGTTGT
This sequence comes from Acutalibacteraceae bacterium, assembly GCA_045639185.1. Taxonomy (GTDB): domain Bacteria; phylum Bacillota; class Clostridia; order Oscillospirales; family Acutalibacteraceae; genus UBA1081. The sequence goes on along the minus strand of JAZUCO010000171.1, from coordinate 1,591 downwards.
AACCTTGTGATTTTCGTGGAAATCCTTGATTGCCCAGCAGTCTGAAACATAGTGACCCTCAAAGCCCCATCTGCCTCTGAGGTATTCGTTCATAAGCACTTCGTGAGCACAGCAGGGTTCGTCGTTTGTTCTGTTGTAAGCACCCATAATAGCTTCAACATCAGCTTCCTTTACGCAAGCTTCAAAAGCGGGGAGATATGTTTCTTCCATATCTTTTACTGTTGCGATAGCGTTGAAAGTGTGTCTTTCGGGTTCGGGACCTGAGTGAACTGCAAAGTGCTTTGCACAAGCTGCAGCCTTGAGATATTCACCGTCACCCTGAATGCCCTTTACGAAGTTTACGCCCATTCTTGATGTAAGATAAGGGTCTTCACCGTATGTTTCGTGACCTCTGCCCCAACGGGGATCACGGAAAATATTTACATTGGGTGACCAGAATGTGAGACCTTTGTAGATATCTCTGTCACCTCTTGTGCTCTGCATATTGTATTTTGCTCTGCCTTCGGTTGAAATAACATCACCGATTTCCTTGAGCATAGGAGCATCAAATGTAGCTGCAAGACCGATTGCCTGGGGGAACATTGTTGCCACACCTGCTCTTGCAACACCGTGAAGAGCTTCGTTCCACCAGTTGTATTCGGGAACACCGAGTCTTTCGATTGCAGGAGAATCAAATCTGAGCTGTGATGCTTTTTCTGCTACTGTCATTTTGCTGACAAGCTCTTCGGCTCGTCTTCTTGCTTCTTCTCTTGTCATATGAATAAGTCCTTTCCTGTGACTGATTTTTGTTTATCTTTTCGGCATAGGTCTGTGTTTTGCTGTATATTCAGCAACATCAATTTTTATCACGCTGACAACTTTTACGATTTTGTCATCGAAAGAAAAATCATCCCTGCCGGTCTGTGTTTTCATAAGTACAACAAGACCGTGTTTCTTTTCCTCGGCATCTTCAACGATTGTCGCAGTACCTCTGCCCATAATTGAAGAATATGTAATACCGTAACGGCAGGCAACGTCACCCTCAAAGGGAGTTATGTCGCAATCCATTTCAAAAAAGACCTTGGGATTCTGTTTCATAAGGTCTATTTTTCTGCCCTGAGGAGCACCGTGAAGCCAGATTGTGAGCTTTTCGCCGTCCATTTCGTAGCCGTAATTCATCGGCACGACGTAAGGCTCGTCACCGTCAACAAGTCCCAGATGCAGAACCTTTGCTTTGTCGAGAATTTTTATGATTTCGTTAATATCCGTAACCTGACGTTCACGTCTTGTCATTCCGTTCATATTTTTTCTCCTTAGTTTTTTAATATTTCACAAAGATCGGTATAAATATTTTTGCAAGTTTATATATAGGATCTTCAAGAACTTTACTTGCATTTTTAAGTTCCTGACGGATATTGATATTCTGCGGACAGTGTTTTTCGCAAAGACCGCATCCTACGCAGTTTGACGCAGAAGTTGCATCTTTACGCATAACGGTACACATCAGATATTCGTGCCATGCTGCATGTTTACCCTCTGAGTAGCGTTTGTTGTATGCAGAGAAAGTACCGGGAATATCAACATTTTTCGGACAAGGCATACAGTATCCGCA
>JAZUCO010000170.1:0-2970 GCA_045639185.1 Acutalibacteraceae bacterium | reverse complement strand
CTGACAGTTACATCCGCCTTCGATGCCGAGTGCTTCAATAATTTTAAGAGAAGCGTTACGGAGCATCATGAACTCTTTGTTTGAAAGAGTTACTGCGGGGGCAATAACAATACTGTCACCTGTATGAACACCAACGGGGTCAAAGTTTTCCATTGAGCAGACTGCGATAGCGTTACCTGCGCTGTCACGTATTGCTTCAAATTCAACTTCTTTCCAACCGTAGATATATTTTTCAACAAGGATCTGATTGATGGGAGAGAGAAGAAGACCGTTGTGAACAATAGGCATAAGTTCTTCTTCGTTGTAAGCAACACCGCCACCTGCACCGCCAAGGGTGAATGCGGGACGAATGATAACGGGGAAGCCGATTCTCTTTGCAATCTCACGTGCCTGCTCAGCTTCAGTTGCAATATCTGAAGGAATACAGGGCTGACCGATTGATTCCATTGTTTCTTTGAAAAGTTCTCTGTCTTCTGAACGGTCAATAGCTTCAGCGTTTGTACCGATAAGTTTTACGCCGTGCTTTGCAAGGAAACCGCTCTTTGCAAGCTGCATACCGATTGTAAGACCTGTCTGACCGCCAAGACCTGCAAGAACAGAGTCGGGCTTTTCTTTTTCAATGATTCTCATAACAGTTTCTTCTGTGAGAGGTTCAAGATAAATCTCATCAGCATTTGCGTTGTCTGTCATGATTGTTGCGGGGTTTGAGTTGACAAGAATAACGTTAAGACCTTCATCCTTAAGGATTTTACAAGCCTGAGTACCTGCATAGTCAAATTCAGCAGCCTGTCCGATAACGATAGGACCTGAACCGATAACGAGAACTTTCTTTATGTCTTTATTAAGCGGCATTACTTGTCACCTCCCATAAGTGAAATGAATTTATCATAGATTTTGTCTGTATCAACTGATGCTGAGAAGCAATCAGGTGTGAACTGAATTGAAAATGCGTTTGCATATTCAAGCCCTTCATTCGTGTTATCACTGACATTTGTGAAAAGCACTTTTGCATCAGCGGGAATTTCACTTACAACGAAACCGTGGTTCTGATGTGTTGCGAAAACCTTGCCGTCAACTGCATTTCTTACGGGAACGCTGCCGCCTCGATGGCCGAACTTCATTTTGGAAGTCTGACCGCCCATTGCAAGAGCCATAAGCTGATGACCGAGACCGAAACCGAACACAGGCTTGTCTGCCATAAGTTTCTTTATTTCTGCAATGATTTCTGTATTTTCTGCAGGGTTGCCTGGGCCGTTTGAAATAACAACACCGTCAAAAGAGCCTTCGAGAATTTCTTCAGCTTTTGTGTTGTAGGGGAATACAGTCACGCTGCAACCTTTTTCTGTAAGTTTATCAATTGAATTTGCTGCTGCACCGCAATCGAGCATAGCAACAGAATATTTCATATCTTCTGCTTCAAAATAACCTTTTTTACCTGAAGCAACAGATGCTACAGCATCCTTGATTGTATATGCCTTAAGAGCTGCAAGGTCAACATTTTCAGGATTTTCTGTAATGCAGACATTCATATTGCCGTTTTCACGGATAATCTTTGTAAGCTCTCTTGTGTCAACGTCGCATACTGCAACAATATTGTTTTCTTTGAGATAATCTTCAAGAAGACCTTCACATCTGAAGTTTGAAGGCATATCACAGATTTCTCTTGCGATATAAGCCTTGATTACGGGTTTTGCACCGTTTGTGTCTTCATTGATAATACCGTAGTTACCGATGAGAGGGAAAGTCTGAAGGACAACCTGACCGTAATAAGCCGCATCAGTAAGTGTTTCAATGTAACCGACAACACCTGTTGTGAAAACAAGTTCACCGACAGTTTCACCTGTTGCACCGTAACCCTTGCCCTCAAAGACATTGCCGTCTTCAAGTACAATGTACATTTTTTTCATAAAATCACCCTTTATATAAATTGAAAGCTCACGGGCTTTCATTAATTTAATACGATTTTTTTAATTATTCCTTGCCCTGAAACTGTTCTTTCATAAGTTTTACAAGAACAGCTTTCTGAGCGTGAAGTCTGTTTTCTGCTTCTTCAAAGATTTCATCAGCGTGTGCTTCAAAAACTTCTGCAGTGATTTCTTCTTCTCTGTGAGCAGGCAAGCAGTGAAGTACCATAGCATCAGAATGAGCAACAGCCATAAGTTCTGAATTTATCTGATAGCCTGCGAAGATCTTCTTTCTTTCTTCAGCTTCAGCTTCTTCACCCATTGAAGCCCATACGTCTGTGTAAAGAACGTCAGCATCTTTTGCAGCTTCAAAAATATCTGTTGTGAGAGTGAATCTGCCTGTTTCGTTTGCCCATGCAACAATGTCTGCATCGGGTTCATAACCCTTGGGGCATGCAACTGCAACTTCCATACCAACTTTGAGACAGCCGACGATAAGTGAATTACACATATTATTGCCGTCTCCGATGAATGTAAGCTTCATTCCCTTAAAAGTTTTTTTGAATTCACGGATGGTCATAAGGTCTGCAAGAACCTGGCAGGGATGCGCATAGTCTGTAAGACCGTTGATAATGGGTATTGAACCGTACTTTGCGAGAGTTTCAACTTCTTCCTGATCGAAAGTTCTGATCATAATACCGTCAAGGTAACGGGAAAGAACTCTTGCTGTATCTTCAACGGGATCACCTCTGCCGAGCTGTGTGTTTGCATTTGAAAGGAAGAGCGCAGAGCCGCCGAGGTCATACATGCCCACTTCAAAGGAAACTCTTGTTCTTGTTGATGACTTTGCAAAAATCATGCCTAGAGTTTTGCCTTTAAGGTAGTGATGTTCAATATTGTGTTTTTTCTCATACTTGAGCTGATCTGCAAGATTGAGAATGGAGAGAATTTCTTTTTCGGAAAGATCTCCGAGTTTGAGTAAATGTTTCATTCTTCAATTACCTCCGTGATTATATCCATAGCCCTCGTTAAATCTTTATCAGAGATATTAAGAGGGGGAAGAAGT
>JAZUCO010000169.1:0-21037 GCA_045639185.1 Acutalibacteraceae bacterium | reverse complement strand
AAAATTCGGCATAGTCGTTTTTGTAGCGGCTATGCCGTTTTTTCGTTTGTTGCTGTGTCCGGCAAGGTGAACTCACCGATGCAGTTGTATATAATTTTGATGCGTTGCACTCTATGTCCATCAATTTTCTCTGCCTTGTACACATATACTTTCTCAACGAACTCTCGGATGATTTCAGCTGTGAGTTCAGGGATTTCAGTGTACTTTCGTACCAAGGCAAGAAAGTGGTCGACGTTGAGTGCTGTTTCTTTTTCCGCAGAAATGATGGTTCGCAATTCCGCTACCTGCTGTTCAAGAGCATGTTGCTCTGTTTCGTAGCTTGCGGTCATCTTGGCAAAACGCTCGTCTGTGATTTTACCTTCAAGGTTATCTTCATATAATTGTTGAATGATTTGATCCAGTTTACTGATACGCTGTGTGGATTGTTCCAGTTCACGTTTGTTGTCCCGAAGACTTCTATCCAGCGCCACACGTGTTTTTTGTGTTATCATTTCGACAAATTCGGCTTCGTGATCTTTTGCAAAAGCGGTGATTCTGCGGATGTCATCAAGCAAGGCTTCTTCGATAACCACGTTGCGGATTTGGTGGGAACTGCACCCACCTTTAATCTTCCGGTAGGTAGCACAAACGAAATACTCCTTGCTGTGTTCCCAGCCTTTACCTCGCACCTGATACAACTTCGCACCGCAATCGGCACAGTAAAGCATACCCGAGAGGATCGGCATTTCACCAAGCGGAGTGACCTTGCGCCGTCCGTTACGAATCTTCTGAACAATTTCAAATACCGCTTCATCCACAATGGCTTCGTGGGTATTCTTGAAAATCTGCCATTCAGAAGGGTCGTTGTGCATCTGCTTCTTGTTTTTATAGGACTTGCGGTAGGTCTTGAAGTTTACAGTATGACCGATGTATTCCATACGCTCAAGGATGTGGGTGACCGTGGTATCTCTCCATAAATACGGGTCATCGTAGAATTGCCGTACCGGAGGATTGAATCCCATACGCTTTGCGTGAGCGGTGGGGTTTTCGATTTTGCGTTCTGTGAGGATATTCGCAATCTGCGTGGGGCCATAGCCGTCCATACACAGTTTAAAAATCTCCCGTACCACCTTGGCAGCGTCCTCATCCACAATCCAATGGTGTTTATCTTCGGGGTCTTTGATGTAACCATACGGAGGGTTAGTACACAGCGGTTTGCCAGATTCCCCCTTTGCTTTGAATACCGCACGGATTTTCTTACTGGTATCCTTTGCGTACCATTCATTGATGATATTGAGAAAAGGGGTGAAATCACTGTCTTGCTGATTGGCACTGTCTACACCGTTATTGATGGCAATGAAACGAACATCAGCTCCTGGGAAAACCACCTCGGTATAATAACCTACCTTGAGATAGTCTCTGCCAAGTCGGCTCATATCCTTAACGATCACTGTGGCAACGCATCCTTCTTCCACAAGGGATATAAGGCGCTGCCAATCGGGGCGGTCAAAGTTCGTACCGCTGTAGCCATCGTCCACAAAGACCTGTGTGTTTCCGAATCCGTTGTCATCAGCGTATTTTTGCAGAATGGCTTTCTGGTTAATGATGGAGTTGCTGTCACCTTGAAGTTCATCATCACGAGAAAGACGACAGTAAAGTGCCGTGATTTTGTTTGCAATAGTTGAAGAGTATCTGTTATTCATTTGTTCCTCCTTTCCGACACTCTTCGGGCGGTACTACATATTCCCGTACTATTGCGAAGAAGTCAAGTATTATTTGTAGTTATATATGATAATAAAATACAAACATTACGCTACTTGGGACGGATGTTCACAGCGGTCAGCACCGTCCAGGATCAAGCGTTTGATTTTGTTATAGGCGGTTTCCTTTGCCCCAGTGTTTACGGCACTTTCAATGATACAGAGCGTATCTCCGATTTGTTTTTCACGCACGCTGAAGGTTTTGATTTTATCATTTTCTTCCATATTGTTCTCCTTTCTTTGAAAGAGTCACTAGTTTTTTGTAGAAATAACCCCTTGCAGATCATCCCACAAGGGGTGTTGTGGTGGTTATTCGGTTATCTGAATAACCTTTACGGCATCGGGACGGATAAGTTTGCCATCAAGAAACTCGTATGCAAGATAACCGATATGGTCGGTCATTGTAAACTGTTCTGTAAGAGTGCGAATGCTGATAGGACGGCGAAGGATTATCCAGTAGTAGCTAAAGTCACCAAAAGCAATAGCTTTGTTTCCGCTACCGGCACCGGGCATAAACTCGGAAATATATACCTTCTTACCGAGAATGGTATCATTTACATGATTCCACAAGGGATTGCCATCTGCATCTTTGAGCGTGCGCAGCACCAGTGCAGTTTCATCATTCATGAGCCACGCTCCGTTTTTACGATATTCAGCTTTTACAGAAAAGTAAAGTTTGATGACATCATCAAATGTAAGAGCACTTGTTGTGATACCTACCTGTGCACCACCTTTTTCAGAGAGAATACCGGTCGGTGCATCAACGCCGTTTCCGTTAATAAATCCGTTGTCTTCACCTTTGCCGAAGTTTTTCGCAAGACGATTGACAAGGTGTTCCTTGATGTTGAAATGCGGGTCACGTACAAGTGACTCTTCGACCTTAAGAAAAACAGCAAGCTTGTGACTTGTCATAGCAAGGTTGCCAAAGTCGACCACGGCATCTTCAATGGGAATGCTGGCACCTTCAGGAACCCATACCGCTACATCGTTACTATTGACGGTCTTAATGCGGTAGTTAGTGTCATATGCTCTGATTTCAGTAGCAAAATTACGGAACAAGCTTTCATGTTTAATTGCTGCCATATACTTGTTCTGTTCCTTTTTTGTAACAGCGTAAGCACCGCTTATGGAATCAAAGCCTTTTTTCATGATTTCGTTATCACCTTTTTTGCCACGCATGGCATTCCAGAAGTGAAGTTCATAATTGTTGCTCTCAATATGAGGAAGCATTTCGGAATAAGTATTCATTGTTCTTTCTCCTTTAATTTTTATTGGGTGAGAGTGTCATTCCACAGCTATTGCTATAGGAAGCCAGATCTTCACAATCCATATCGAATGAAAGTTCAGTGTTTTTCATAAGAAGATAGGATTCTTTGGTAATGGTAAGAGGAATATTATCAGGTGAATATACCTTGATGTTACCGTTTTTCTTGATTTTCTTTTCGATAAAATTTTTGTTAAACATGGTTTATTCTCCTTTGTTTGATTTTAGGGTTAATACCCCGTTTGAATTCGAATTTTTTTGCGTAAGGCCCCGGGCCGTTGTTCAAGAGGAATACCTGTAGAGATTTGCATACCCCCGGAGTGATCATGTGATAGTTATGACGGGATTTAAGCTGAGATGACGAGACTTATAAAAATGTGCCAGATCGTCATAATCTTTGAATGTAAATTTCTGATAACCACCCGTAACAGTATAGTTATACTGTTTAACGAAGGTCACAGGAGTTCCATCCTGCTTGTAGAGAGTAATGGTGTCATGATTTTTGAAATGTTCCTGTAAAAATGCTTTTGTGATATTAGTGTTCATAATGTTTTCTCCTTAATTTTATTGCAGGATCTGCATTCATACAGACCATGCTTAGTGTCATTGATATCTTGTCCGATGCGATCAAGAACCTTTCCGCAACGAGGGCACCTTATCCTGAATGCATCGGTGTTGTGACAACTGCGTGTAGAATAAAGCCTGAAGTAATGCGAAGGCATTTCTTCTAACCACATTGAGCTCTGCGCTTTTACAGTGTTGATATTGCGAGTAGGAATCATCGCTATCTTTTCGATTCCTGTTGGTTCACAATCAAGCACAGGGAAGTACAGAATTTCAGTCATATGATTTTGTCCTTTCTGTAAAATCTGTTAATTTCTGTTTTACCCAATCATAGGCATCACATCCTTTCTCCTCTTGGGGCAATGTGGCAAGTAATTATGGTTTTCTGTTATATATGTTTTTATATAGGTAAAATATATAATCACTTGCCACACTGCCCCGAGCTTATGTTTATGCTGTTAATGTCGGAAGTTCAAACTCGGAAATGAGTCGATATCCCAGAAGTACTGTGGTCTTTTCACCTCCTCTCTTCGGTCTTTTTCTGACTACCGATGCAAAGGTTTCTAACCCTTGTTTGAAATTTTTCATCCCTTCGGGATAACAGCCGTTTTCATGGCACCAACTTTTGTAACGTGCATAGACCGTTGATGTTAGTACCTCTGCAGCATCATCTGCTACCAGGTTATCTTCGAAAAACAGCACCATCTTGTCACTGTCATGCTGATAACGGTCAGTTGCGTCCTTTACGGATTTTGGTAACATCAATCCTTCTCTGCGTAAAAGCCTGTACCCTTCAAGAAGCCAGTTGAGAATGGCACTCTGAACATTGTCTTCGGCAAATTTCTGTTTAAGAGAAGTATCACGGGTCTGCTCATCAAAATGTCTGTCGAATGGAATAATGATAATGCGGTCACTTGTAAACAGCGTCATATCGTTGATTACCGGCAGATAGTTGGTGTTTACATAAATCTTGAACTGAGGCTGAAAATCAAAGCTGTTCTCATGAAGGTAGCGTGCGTTAAGTGTATCATTACCTGTCATAGCCTTTATCCTTGCTGCATCTAAAACCAACCCTTTTGTCGGTTCGGAGATGTTTACGAAACGGACACCTGCCAGACGAGCCACATCTTCACTGGGCTGTGAACCATTAGTATAGTTTTTCATTGCAATGGTTTCTGCACGGGAAGTACAGCCGTATTCTCCCAGTACCCTCATAACGCTTTCACAGAGAGTTCCTTTGCCGTTGCGGGTGGTAGCGCCATAGAGAATCGTCATACATTCATGACGGGTATCACCTGTAAGACCGTAACCGAGAATTTTCTGCAGAAACTTTGCTCGGTCTTTATCACCGCACATAATTTCATCAATGTATGTACAAAAACGCTCCGAGTGAGCTGTGGGGTCATATGAAACAGAGCTGATTTTTGTAAGAAGGTCAGTACTGCGGTGTTCGGTAAATTCTCCCGTGTCAATATGAAGAGTTCCGTTTTTACAATTAAAGATGTATATATCGGAATCAAATTCACTGTAGGATATGGGATGATATACCTGTGCATCCTTGAGGATATTCACTCTTGTGGAATGGTTCTGCCATCTTGCTGCATATTTCATATATGCCTTACGCTTGTCCTCATCTCTGATTTCAAGAGCAAAAGAATACATGAGGTCTGCAAGCTCCATGCAGTAACGCATCGCATGAATATTTCCTGTATCAGGCTGCCACACACCATTTGCATAAAAGAACCATGCTTTACGCTCGGGAACATAACGAAGACGGTCAGCATTAAAGTCTGCAAAGATATGTCCTGCACCGATATCGTTCCAGGGATATTTTGATGAATCCATAGGTGCGAGTTCTTTCAGTTTTTCTGCTCCGAAATCCTTGGTAGCCGAAAGAGTAATGATGGGTTTGTAAAAATCCGTCATTTTTGATATGACCTTTGAAATCGTTATATTTCCGTAAGTATCGATACCTCGATATTCATCCCATTTTTCACGCATAAGTGCAGATGTGCGAAACAGCCTGTCGATCTGTTCTTTATCGCCACTACACCAGAACGCCAGAATGGCAACAAGGGCAGCATCTGCTTCACTGTGGGATGCATATTCAGAAACATCTCCATTCCACAGTTTGATAAACTTTTCTCCGTTTGCTGCGACAGATGCTTTTGAAATAACAGTGTCATCCGAGAGATAACTTTTTCCGTATGCAGCAACGGGAGTTGTCGGCATGGGACGAATCATATATGTGTCGAGCAGCCATTTGAGAGAGTCAGCTGTTTCTGTAACATCAGAATTGGTGACAGCATTACCGGTAATTGTAAGGAATCTGTTTGTGAAATCGGGGATATATACCTCAATATTTCCTTTTTTGATGTAATATTTTTCTGTATCGTAACAGAGGTCATCAGGTAACAAACAGATGATACGAATACCTGTTCCGGAGGGACTTATCTCAATGTAGGTATCAGTAAAGCGGTTTATAATTTCTTTTGCCCAAGGCTCGATGCCACCGTCCTCTATGCAGTGGTCAAGGTCGATGCCTACGAACTGCCTGCTGACACGGATACCGATTCCGTCATAACCGGATGCATTAACAGCGGTAGCAAACGAAACAAATGTAGAAGATTCATTCGTTCTTGCTCCGTATCCGGTTTTCGGATTGTAGGGTACCTTTGTTTTTCTTCCATCCTTTGTTTCATACTTCCAACAACAGAACTCTCCATGATCTTTCAGAGTCTGTGGTATGTTTTCTACACATAAATTCATTTGATTGGCTCCTTTCAAGTTTTCACCTTTCAACCTCTCTATGGTCAAAAAAAACCAAAAATACGAAGTTTTTTGAAAAAAATTTGAAAAACTTTGAAATTTCTCATCTTTTTCAAACATCAACATAGTAATTTCGTGTGAAGCCCCATATTTTTCTCCACACTTCTCTACGGACAAAAAAATCGAAATTGACGAAGGTTTTTTGAAAAATTTTGAATTTACTCATTTTTTTAAACCGTAATATGGTAATTGCATGGAAACTCAATGTTTTTTCTCACACTCCTCTATGGTCAAAAAAATGGAAATTGACGAAGTTTCTTTGAAAAAATTTGAAAAACTTTGAAATTTCTCATCTTTGTCAAACATCAACACAGTAATTTCAAGTGAAACTCCATATTTTTTCTCCACACTTCTCTACGGACAAAAAAATTAAAAAATACGAAGTTTTTGAAATATTTTTTGAAATTACATGTTTGTTTGAAAAAATGGGCAAAAAAATAAGCCATCTCACAGAGAATGATCTGTAAAATGGCTTATTAAAATATGAATCTGCTTATTTAACAGGACGATTTTGTATTATACAATTTTACATTTGTCAATTCCGTACACCACACCGAGAGAAGAACCGCAATCCCATCGAACATGAATGGTCCCGATATCATCAACTGAAACAACCGTTCCTCTTGCACCTGGTGATAACCTGGTATTATATGGGTCATCCATAAGCACTAGTTCAACCCTTGCTCCAGCAGGATACTCCTTTCTCAAACGTTCCAATGCTTTTTGGCTAATGTTAAACATGACGTTCCTCCTTAATTTTTGGTGTACCATATATCACTCTAAAAGGGTGGAAAGTCAAGTTGTGTTATAATATATCTTTTAACAGATTTCAGTTTTTTTGAAAAAACTCTTCCAAAAATGATAGGTTTATGTTATTATAACTATATCCGTTTGAGAGGAGAATGTTTTCAAAATGATATTGTCAGAACTCTTAAAAACATTGAGAACACGTATGCTTATGTCGCAGGAGACATTTGCAAAAGAAATGAATGTTACCGTTTGTACAATTAATAGATGGGAAAACGGAAAGAGCAGACCAAATATTACAGCGATAAACACCGTGAAGTCTTTTTGCAACAAAAACAATATTGCGTTTGACGATATAGAAAAAGCATGGCTCGAGGTGAACAAAAATGGTTAATGCTGTATCTCTATTTGCCAATGTAGGCATTGCCGAAACATATTTACATGAGGTTGGCGTTAATGTAGTAGTTGCCAACGAGCTTTTAGAGGATCGCGCTCGTTTTTATAGTCATGTATACCCGGACTGTTGTATGATTGTTGGCGATGTTAAGGACGAATCAATAAAAGAAAAAATCGTATCTGAATCTCAAAAAAACAACGTAGAATTCGTAATTGCAACTCCTCCTTGTCAAGGTATGAGCAAAGCTGGACATAAAGATGATGATGACGTTCGAAATATATTGATCCTTCACGCTATTGATTTAATTAAAAGAATCAATCCCAAATATGTTTTAATTGAAAATGTAGTACAACAATTAAAAACTGAGATTATATATAACGGCAAAAAAATGTTAATTCCCGACATTGTAAAATTTGAACTCGGAAGTGCTTACAATATCAATGATGATCACATTTTGGATACCGAAAAGTTCGGTGTTCCGCAGAAAAGAAGAAGGGCACTGTTTCTTCTGACGAGGAAAGATTTGGGGATTTCTTGGGACATCCCGAAGTTGGAGGAAAAGGTTGTTACGTTGCGTGATGCTATAGGAATGCTGCCGTCATTAGATCCACCGCTTCGTGATGTTAGTAATACACTTGCAATATTTCCTGATTATGAAACAAAGAAGGCAGAAGGCTTGAAAGTTTCAAAGTGGCATTATGCTCGTCCACACGTTTGGAGAAATGTTGAGTGTATGATGCATACACCGACGGGATGCAGCGCACGAAAAAATCCAGTTTTTTATCCCAAAAACAGTAAAGGTGACTTGGTGGGAGGTTCAATACAAGCGTATACAAGAATGGAATGGGACCAACCTGCTCCAACAGTAACCACCTACAATCACACTATTTCTTCATTTCGAAATGTACATCCTGGTACGTATGACGAAAAAACAGGTCTATATTCCGACCCGAGAGTATTGACTATTTTCGAATTGATGAGAGTAACTACATTACCCGATGATTGGAATATTCCCGAATGGGCTTCAGAACTTTTAATTAGGCAAGTTATAGGTGAAGGCATACCGCCACTTGCTATAAAAAAAGTTGTTAGTGAATTAAACCTTATGGAGTGAGAAAATGATAAACGGATTATCTTTGTTTGCAAATGTCGGTATTGCTGAAACATACCTTCATGAAGTTGGCATAAATATCGTCGTTGCGAACGAATTGATAGAAGAACGAGCAAAATTTTATAAGCACCTTTATCCCGATTGTAATATGATTGCTGGTGACATTACAAATGAATCTGTTTTCAATGAGGTTTATCACGCTTCATTAAATAGCGGAGTGGAATTCATTATTGCAACACCTCCATGCCAGGGAATGAGTATCGCGGGACATATGGGACCTAATGACGAACGCAATTCATTAATCAAATATGCAGTTGACATGATTGAGTTGTTAAAGCCCAAGTTTGTTTTGCTCGAAAATGTGGTTCAGCAATTAAAAACGCCTATCGAATACAACGGCAAAAAACTTCTGATCCCGGAATACATAGAGTTGCGTCTCGGTGCAGATTACACTTTAAATTCCGAAAAAATAATAAACACAGCGGATTATGGCATTTGTCAAATGCGTAAAAGAGCAATAATTTTATTAGCTCGTAAAGATTTGGATGTACAATGGGAGTTTCCGCCTAAAGAAGAAAAAAAGATTGTTTTAGAGGAGCTTTTTTCTGGAATACCAGATATTTGGCCTATAATTAGGGAAAAGGAGTTCAAACACAAACTCCCCGAAAACTCACCTGAAGCATTGAGCTTTCACAAATGGCATCAACCACCGGTGCATTGCTGGAGAAATGTTGAATGTATGCTGTATACAGAAGCTGGCAATACCGCTTTTGACAATCCCGTTCATTATCCCAAGAGAAGTGATGGCAAAAAAATCACGGGGTTTGACACGACTTATCACAGGATGTATTGGGAAAAGCAAGCAGCAACTGTAACGCGATATAACGGATCTATTGGCTCTCAAAATAACGTTCATCCCGGGCGCTTTTGGAAGACCGATGAAGACGGTGATAAAATGTATACAAATCCGCGAGTTTTAACGATTTACGAGTTGATGAAGGTATCTTCTTTGCCTGATGATTGGAATATCCCAGATTGGGCAAAAGACGAATTGATAAGACACGTTATTGGAGAAGGTGTTCCTCCGTTGCTAATTAAGAAAATCGCACTTCAATTAAAGGAGTTGGTATAATGGCAGGCAGAAATTTTGATCAAATTAATTACCCAACCAATATAACAAATCCAGCTACGTTTGCTGTATTACTTCGCGCCATAGAAGCAATGGGATCGGTGCACAGTTCTGCTGCGAGTAAAACTGTTTTTCCTAACGCAAGAGCTGCAGTAGGCAGATTTAATGCTGAAAACAACGACACCCATGGAGAGGGAACCTTAAAAACCTATGGTTTAATTGAATATATTACCACAACCGGTGATGCAGAATTCAAAGTTTCCTATTTGGGAAAACGACTTTTGGAATTATATGAAAAGAATGACGATGGTAAGTATGTATTGAAAGCCGGTTGCGAATATGCTTACAAATCATTATTAGTGGATTGCCTTTTGCATTGGTCAGATAATTCTGGAAAGAAAACTGTTTATCCCGGTATGTTGTTGTTAAAACTTTTATCGGATGAACGTATAGATGAGTATATAACCGATTACGAGTGGACTTATATTTGTGCCGAATCGGATTATAGAGACACACGTGATTACGATAAGATCATCGCCGACATATTGGAATTCCGTAAAAATGATGAAAACACCAACTTGAAAAATGGATATGTTTTCCTTGTAGCTTTCTCCTCTGCATGGGGGTTATTGGAGAGAGAAACCGTTGATGAACAGAACCATTTCAAATTTAACGAAACCACCAAAGATATTGTAAAATATCATATTAAACGAATAAACGCTAATGTTTGCAACGAAAACAGCGTCGATTATAGTGCTGTTGTTTCTACACAAGAAGACGATGAAATATCCGTTGATGTTTTAGGTGAAATTCTTGCTGATATGTATAACACCGCTACTAATAAACCTGCGGCGGTACATATGTTTGGTATCAAGTATGGAAAAATAATCGAAGACAACGATTACTCAATTGTCGCAATCGTAACTGCTTCTGGACTGCCCGCAGCCTATAAAGAAGAAGTTCGTAAGGGTATAAAAATTTATACATCTATTCTAAACAATGAATTCGGTATTTCTTTTGCAGATGAATCGAATAAAGGAAGCGATGTTGATGGTTCGATAGTTTTACCGGTTGGCGTACCAAACACAAGACGTACACAGTCGTTCAATAGAATTCTCTACGGAGCACCAGGTACAGGTAAAACATACTCAACAGCGCTTTATGCATTATCGATTATTGAAAATAAAGATATAGATGTGCTAACAAAAGAACCCCGAAATGATGTAATGACAAGGTATAATGCCTTGGTGAAAAAAGGTCAAATTGTTTTTACAACATTTCATCAAAGTTATGGTTATGAAGACTTTATTCAAGGCATCAGACCCGATACATCATCTGGGGATATGAAATTCAAAACAGTAGATGGTGTTTTCAAAAAAATTGCGTCTACCGCTATGGCCACACCCAAGGATGATTATGTGATAATAATTGACGAAATTAACCGTGCCAACATTTCAAAGGTTTTTGGTGAGCTTATTACGTTGATCGAAACAGACAAGCGTTGGGGTGAAGAAAACGCACTGTCGGTAACATTGCCTTCTGGAGAGCCATTTGCCGTTCCGAACAACCTTTACATTATTGGAACTATGAATTCCGCCGACAAATCAATATCACTAATTGATGCTGCATTACGAAGACGGTTTGAATTTGTCGAATTTGTTCCGGATTTAGATCTCATTGAAGATATTACTTTGAGAGGCGTGCTTGAGAGGCTTAATCGAAATATTACCAAAGAACTCCACAGCACAGATTTGTTAGTTGGGCATTCGTTCTTTATTGGGAAAAGCGTAAAAGACCTTTGTGATATTATGAATCATCATATTATTCCTTTGCTTTATGAGTATTTCTTTGATAACAAGAATAAGGTTGAAACACAGTTGACAAAGGCGTTAGAAGGCATAAATGTTTCTGTTGTTTCCAATACGTTCGGAAGAATAACGATTGACAAGAAAGAAGATTAATTTATGTCTGTTGCAGTTCACAACCACTTCGAAGAGAGTGTAATTAAAAATGAATATTTGCCTGTTGATTGGCAGGAACAGTATGCTCTTGATGATTTGGCGGAGTTCTTGCAGTTCAATTGGGAACAACGATCAGTATTCTATGAAGATCGTGAAATAACCAGCCAACAAAAATTCATTACATTTCTCGGTCAAAAAAGCATACGAACAAATAACTATATTGGGACCATTGTGTTCAATGGGCATCAATTCAATATTTTCCCTAAGGTTTTTATGGAACCGAATGTTGATTCACCCTCAGGGAAATTGGATATGAAACACCTAATGAAGAATTTGGTTCAATGGCTAATTTATTGCACCCGTATCGATTATCCTTTTATAAATATGTCTGCGGATTTAGATGATTGCCAAGATTTGCGTGAGTTATTTATCACTTTATATCTCCATTACGTAAAACGCGCAATTGAACAAGTGCCTTTCTATCGGTATGAAGACAAAACAGAAGACGTTTCCGTTATTAAGGGGAGCATTGATTTTAAGGATTATATTAACAGCAAAATACCCAACGGGTTGCACAACAAATTCAGTTGCACATATTCAGAGTTCGAATTTGATAATATTGTTAATCGTATAATAAAATATACCTGCAGGTGTATATTCGATTATACGAAAACAGAGTCTAACAAGAGGATAATTCGTCAAATTCTTATACGACTAAATGACGTTACAGACGTGCGATGCACTCCTCTTGATTGTGATGGCATTAAATTGAGCAAGTTTCATCAGAAGTACTCCGTGCTTATCAGTATGAGTAAGATGTTTTTGATGAATCAATCTTCAGTATATCAAATTAATGAACAGGATTCCTTTTGCTTTTTGTTCCCAACAGAACTGTTATTTGAAGGGTTTATCGGCGGTTATATTAAGAGTGTTCTAATGGGCGTTGCATCCGTAAAATTCCAAGTTAGTGATATGACGCTAGTCGATGAACTTAAGTATGGTACGCAATCTTTTGGCAAACTGTTTGCAATGCGCCACGATATCCTTGTTGATCACCAAGAAAAAGGGGTATTCATTCTTGACGCCAAATATAAATTGCTTTCTCGTTTTGAAACAAGTTCAGATATCAAAGAATCTCTTAAAGCGGAAATCAGTCAGAGTGATTTATATCAAATGGTTTCGTATGCCGTTAAACGCAGCGTTTCCGATGTATATCTATTGTATCCTCTTCTTAGGCACGAAGAAAATGAACCCGTTTTTCCCGTCGCAACTGTTAATCATAGTTCTGGCTCTCAAATTCGACTACATTTAGTACTATTGCCTTTTGTTTTTGAAGAGGATATTGAAGCTACAAAAAACAATCTAACCAATTGTATTGAAAAATTATTCTAAAATAATTATTATAAACTGGACTTTTCGGAGATGTGACGGTATAGTGTTGTGCTACAAGGAGGTGCAGCATTATGCCACGTATAAAAACAAAACCGGAACAGACAACTAAAAACAAAAACACGACCATATCACCGGGAAAGTTTTCGGAGATGCGGTCGTTTTGTTATGAGTGGAAGGAGGAAGATTATGAGGAAGTAACTTGAAGATTTTTGGTACGGAAACATCAATCCCCAGGAGCAGAGTATTGAAGGTAATCAGGAAATAAAAATCTTCTGACTCTTATGGGTAAAAACCGAGATAATCTTTCCGATACGCTCACAGAAAAACAGAAGGAAACCCTGGCAAAATACGATGATTGCGTTAACGAAATGTACGGCATTATTGAGCGTGAGATTTTCGCATATGCCTTTCGGCTTGGCGGTCAATTAATGCTTGAGACACTAAAAGGATAATGTCTCTTAAACAGAAAAAAGACCACACTCAAGGTTTTATCCTTTTGTGTGGTCTTTACTCTTTTGTCGCCCAAGGAGAATCGGTTAAAAATTAGTTTTTTTGGGAAATCCCTAACCGCAACCCTCTTCTGTGTTGTTCTTTATATTTTATCTGATTATTTACCAAGGAGGCAATCGAAGAAGTTTACATCAAAACCGTCTTCTTTAAGGTCGCTGTAAACGCCGATATTACCAAAGAATGCGACTAATTTGCCGATTGTTCTCACAAGCTTATTGAACATTGTCATAAGTGCGTTTTCTTCGTACTTGTGACCGCCGTCTTTTGTTGTCTTTGTGATTGTGAATGAATTGAATGATTCGTCTGCACCCACTTCGTATGATTCAACCGTGATTGAGTCTTCTGTGAATGAAAGAATGTTATAAGTGGGTTCAAGTGTGAGATAGTCGAAACCTATAAGGTCTTCATTGAGTCCGAGTTCATCCTCTTCTCTGGGACGGTTGATTGAGCAGGAAACCATATAGAGTGCGCCTGCGGGGTCAACCATTTCTGATGCAAGAGGAGCAACAGTTTTGTTGTTGTAAAGCACGTTTGAAACTGTATAGAAATGGCTGTGACCGAGAAGTACAAGGTCAATGCCGTATTCGTCAACGATAGGTGCCCACATCATACGGATGAGTGCGTTTTCGCTTTCACGGTGAGGAATTCTGCCGCTGTAAAGGTCATGGTGAGCAACAAGGACTTTCCACTTAACATCGGGATTTGCGTTTACAGCCTTTTCTACGAATGCTGCGTGGTCTTCACCTGATGCGTTGTTTGTGTCTGCCATAAGGAAAAGCACATCGCCCTTTACAAACCAGTAGTTATCACCTACATAAGATGAAACCTGAGCCTCTGTGTACTCATTGGGTACGTTTGCAAATGTCTTGTATTCAACACCTTTTCTGTCGTGGTTGCCGATTGATGTTGCAAGAGAAATTGACTTAAGAAGAGGTGTTGCAGCAAGTGCCTTATATTCAGATTCAAGACCATCACTTGCCTGGTCACCTGCTGAAATGAGAAGGTTAATATTATTCTCTTTGATGAATGCATCTGAAAGTGCATTGTGAAGACCTAACGATGTATCATAAAGAGAAGTTGTGTTTTCTTCTGAATCGTTTGTGATGTGGATATCTGTCATATAAACTGCTTTGAATTCATTCTCTGCAGATGTTTTGAATGAATAAACTGCTGATTCGTAATCACCGCTGACAGCTTTGTAATAATAAGTTGTGTTGTACTCAAGACCTGTAACTGTAACGTGGTTTACAAAGTCGCCGTCTGAAGCTTTCTGAGTTATGCCTGTGAATTCTTCTGCACCGATCATAAGAAGATTTGTGCTGAGAGTCACGGCAGGAGTATTTTCTGCATCTGTGTACCATGTGAAGTTTCTTTCTGTTTCGTCTGAGCCGACAAACATAACAAGACCTGCTTTTGTATCAGCAGATTCCCAGACTGCATCCCAGACAAAATTGCCTGCTGCGAAAGACGGAATCATTGCTGTTACAAGCATTACTGATGCAACAAAAAATGCAATAAGGCTTTTTGTAATTTTTTTCATACTGATTACCCCTTTTCTTGATTTATACATCTAATTATAGTTAAATTAAGGAAAAAGTCAATAATAGTTCCGAATTAAAAAAATAACAGTAGAAATTCACCCTGATTTGTGATATAATCAGACTCAACTTGTGGTTGATTTCTCCCCGAATCAACCTGCAGTATGTTGATTATCAGCTACAGACATCGTATACTTTAATCAGAAGGAGGCATTAATATGGATCAGGTTAAAATCGGAAAATTTATCTCCGAATGCAGAAAAAATGTCGGTCTCACACAAAAGCAACTTGCAGAAAAACTCTGCATCACAGACAGAGCCGTATCAAAATGGGAAACGGGCAAAACTCTTCCCGATTCGGCAATAATGCTTGAATTGTGCCTTATTCTGAAAATTACGGTCAATGATTTATTGAGCGGGGAGGTTGTTTCAATGGATAACTACAACAAAGAACTTGAGAAAAAATTGCTTGAAATGGTGGAGCAGAAAGAAAAAGCAGACAAAAGACTCCTTAATATGGAAATTATTGTGGGCGTTATATGTATTGTGTTTATGCTTACTCTTACACTGCTTGCATCACTTGTTCAGACGGAAGAATGGATAAGAATTCTGATTGTTTTCGGTGGTATGGTGCCGCTGCTTATTGCGACTCCCTTTATGCTGAAAATTGAGCAGATGGCAGGATATTATGAATGTGCAGAGTGCGGTCACAGATATATACCCACATTCAAGGCAATAAACCTTGCACCCCATATGGGCAGAACAAGAAAAATGAAATGCCCCGAATGCGGAAAGAAATCCTGGCAGAAAAAAGTTTTAAGCAAAGAAAAATAAAGAAAAAAGGTCGGGAAACCGACCTTTTTTTGTTGGACAAATCAGAATTTGTAGAGGTGTTTTGAATCAAGTGTAGGGAACGATGCCCACATCGTTCCGTATTTGTCGCAGACAAATGGAAATCGAAGATTTCCACTATCGGACAAACCGAAATATTGAATTTTTTGTAATTGAACGGTGTACCACCGTTATTGCTCCATTACATTACGCAATCGGACCGATGTGGGCATCGGTCCCTACATAAATTACTTTTCCTTCAACAAAAGACCTCGCTAAATTATTGTTTATATGTCTTACCGTTTCTGCAAGGGGAAGACCTACAACATTGAAATAGTCACCGTGGATACCCTTTACAAGCACAAAGCCTTTGCCCTGAATACCGTAAGAACCTGCTTTATCCATCGGTTCACCCGTAGCAATGTAGTCTTTCATTTCCTTTTCGGAAAGTTCATAAAATTCCACTTCTGTTGCAACGTGGAAAATGTCTGTTTTGTCTTTAGTTTTTATGCAGACACCTGTAAAAACAGTATGTCTTCTGCCTGAAAGAGATGAAAGCATTCTGAAAGCATCGTCTTCGTCCTGAGGTTTGCCGAGAATTGTGTTACCAAGAGCAACAACTGTATCTGCGGCAATAATCATTGCGTCATTATGACGGGCAAAAACGTCTTCTGCTTTCTGTCTTGCAAGTTCTTCAACTGCTTTGTCGGGAGTAATACCGTCGGGAAGAATCTCTTCGCACTCTGACACTACAACTTCATAGTCAAAACCTGCAAGTGAGAGAAGTTCTTTTCTTCTCGGTGATGCTGAGGCAAGTATAATTTTCATCCTGACACCTCATTATATATTTTTTCCGCTGTCACGGAGTCTTCTTTCAATTGTTCTGAAAGTGCTTCGAGAGAGGGGAATTTTTTTTCTTCTCTTATAAGTTTTATAAGCTTTACTTCGGGGTGAGCACCGTACAAATCACCTGAAAAACCGATGATACTTGTTTCACTGCGGAGCTGTTCACCGCCTACTGTGGGGCGTTTGCCGATGTTTGTCATAGACGGGTAGAGTTTTCCGTCAACTTCTGTGGCGGAAGCATAGACACCGCATTTCGGTATAACATGCCAATCGGGGAATAACTGATTTATTGTGGGAATGCCGAGAACTTTTTTGCCGATTTTGTCACCGTGAACAACTTCGAAATTATAAGCAAAAGGTCTGCCGAGCATACTGTTTGCTTCCTGAATGTCACCGTTTTCAACTGCGAGTCTGATTCTCGTTGAGCTGACAGCTTCATCACCGTGCATAACTTCACCGGCACAGCTGAAGCCGATTCCTGCTTTTTCGCAAAGGTCACGGAGAGTTTCTGCCGTGCCTGCACCTTTTTTTCCGAAATGATAATTGAAACCGCAGGAAACAAACTCTGCACCGAGCTTTTTAATGAGAATTTCTGTGAAAAATTCTTCGGGAGACATATTTCTGACTTCTTCAAAAGAGAGTCTTACAGTTTCACAGCCGAGTAGAGCAGATTCTTTTTCGCAAAGACTTCTTGTCATAATTCTCTTTGGTGCAGAGCCTGTGAGAAACTGCATCGGATGAGAATCGAAGGTAAGGATACACGGCACAAGACCGTTGCTTTTTTCTGCAACAGCCTTATTTATAACAGCAATATGTCCTTTATGCAGACCGTCAAAATTCCCGAGGGCGACGGCTGTTTTTCTGCCGTAAGAATCAATCATTAACAAGTATCCTTTTCACAAAAAGATTTGTTTCTTTTTCTCTGAATTCACCCAGACCGAGAAAAACATTTTCGGGTGAATAAACTCTGTAAAGTGACGGCACAAGCTTTGTGTGAAGTCTTGATGCATCAAGCTCTCCGCCGTTTCTGAAGCGTTTTGCCTGAGCTTCACTTACCTTTATTGAGGGGTAGGCAGAGAGTGCCTTGTCAACGGGAATGAGAAACTGTGACACGTCTTCTGCACCTTTAAGCTCCTCTTCGGTGTGAGCATCTTCAATTGAAAAACCGTTTGAAAGTGTGCGTCTGAGTGCTGTCATAACGGCACCGCAACCGAGCATTTCACCGATATCTGAAATAAGAGAGCGGATATATGTGCCCTTGGAGCACTTCACATCAATTGTGTATTCACCGTTTTCGTGTGACACAAAATCACAGTTATATATTGTGACAATGCGTTTTTCTCTTTCAACTTCAATCCCCTGCCTTGCAAGTTCATAAAGTCTTTTGCCGTCTTTTTTTATAGCAGAATACATAGGCGGCAACTGCTCTATTTCACCCTTAAAATGAGAAATTGCTTTTTTCACCGTTTCTTCATCGGGGATATTATCGTTTGTTGAGAGAACAGTGCCTGTTATATCGAGCGTATCTGTTGTTGTTCCGAGTCTGAAAGAGGCACGATAGCCTTTGTCGTGACTTGGAAGCAACTCAATAAAACGGGGAGCATTTCCGCCCACCGCTACGGGCAGAACACCCGTTGCCATAGGGTCAAGGGTGCCTGTGTGTCCTGTTTTCTTTTCACCTGTCACCCTTCTGACAATTGCACCGCCTATAAACGATGTAATGCCTTCGGGTTTATCCAAAATTATAAATCCTGTCATAACAAACCTTTTGAAATGAGCTGTTTCTCTGCAAGGGAAAGCACTGCTTTCACAGCTTCTTCCTTTGAGCCTCTGAATGAACAGCCTGCAGCCATTTTGTGACCGCCGCCGCCAAGCTCTGCTGCAATTTCAGATGCATCTGCGGGAGAATTTGTACGTACGGAAATTCTGAAAAGCCCCTCTTCTTTCTCTTTCATTGTGACACCCACGAAAACACCCTCAATCTGTCTGGGAAGAGCAGAAAGAGCCTGAGTTTCGCTGTCAACAGCACCGCTTCTGACATACATATCGTGAGTGAGTGCAATTATTGCACATTTGCCGTCAAAATGAAGTTCCATTTCAGAAAGAGCAAGTTTTTCCATTTCCGCATAAGCTCTTGTTTTTGTTTCAAACTGAATTTTATTGATTTCACCGATATCTATTCCGTAAGAGAGCATATCTGCCGCTGTACGGAATGTTTTTGCTGTTGTGTTGCTGTAACGGAAACAGCCTGTATCTGTGGCAACAGCTACATAAATACACTCTGCAATGTCAGGTGTGAGAGTGACATTCATCTCTCTGAGAATGTCATAAACTGCTTCACCTGCTGCAGCGGCACTATCATCAAGATAGGTATTCTCTGCATAAAGAGTGTTTGAATAATGGTGGTCTATGCAAAGTTCAACGGGTGTTTCTTTGCTGTAACCTGCAACATCTGCACACATAATTCTGTTATCGGCAGTATCTACCGTAACAATATGCTCGGGAGTAAAACTGCCGTCAAAAAGTATACCCTCTGTATAGCGGATATCATTTTTTGGTGTGCCGCTGAGCCAGACTGCCGCTGTTTTGCCGAGAGTCAGCAGACCTTTGCACAGCGCACAAGTACTGCCCACAGCATCCCCGTCGGGGTTTTCGTGAGCAAAAATAAGAATATTATCCATTGAAAGGAGCATTGAAGCTGCTTCTTCTTTAGTTATTCTCATCCTGAGTATCCTTTCGGGTCTTGCTTTCGTATTCCTGCCAGAGTTCAATGCCCTTACGCACTGAATCATCTGCAATAAACTTGAGTTCGGGAGATTTTCTTAAGTGAAGTCTGTTACCGACTTCTCTTCTGATGAGTCCCTGAGCGTGAGTGAGAGCCTTTGCAGCGTTTACTGCTGTTTCGTAACCCTCAAGCGCACTTATATAAACTTTGCCGAATGAAAGGTCACCTGCAAGTTCGATTCTTACAACTGTAAGAAGCTTATCCTTGACTCTGGGATCCTTTAATTCTCTGATTACAGCGGTAATTTCTCTTTTGATATCTTCCGCTGTACGGTCATTTCTGTACATTGACATAAAAATCAATCCTTCTCATACAAATTCCAACGGACGCCCGTTTGGGCGCCCTTGAAATTCAATATTACTGATCTCTGTATTCTTCTGTGATAAATGCTTCGAAAATGTCGCCTTCTTTGATGTCATTGAACTTGACAAGACCGATACCGCATTCGTAACCTGATGCAACTTCCTTAACGTCGTCCTTGAAACGGCGGAGTGAATCGATTTCATCTTCCGCAATAACAATACCGTCACGTACAACACGGATTTTTGCATTTCTCTGAACTTTACCGTTCAGAACGTAACAACCTGCGATTGTGCCGACTGAAGAAATCTTGAATGTGCTTCTGACTTCGATTCTGCCGAGCTCAACGTCTCTGTACTTGGGAGCGAGCATACCCTTGATAGCTGCTTCAACATCTTCGATACAGTCATAAATAACCATATACATACGCATTTCAACCTTGTCACGCTCTGCGTTTGCAGCAGCAACGGGGTCGGGTCTTACGTGGAAACCGATGATAATTGCGTTTGATGCGTGAGCGAGCATAACGTCTGACTCGTTGACAGCACCTACACCGCCGTGGATAACACGTACACGTACTTCTTCGTTTGAGAGCTTTTCAAGACTCTGCTTGACAGCTTCAACTGAGCCCTGCACGTCTGCCTTGACGATGATGTTGAGTTCTTTCATTTCGCCTGCTTCAATTGTTGAGAAGAGGTTGTCAAGAGTAACCTTCTGAACAGAATTGAACTGAGCTTCCTTTTCTGTCTGCTTTCTCTGTTCAACAAGCTCTCTTGCGAGTCTTTCGTCTGAAACTGCGTCAAATGCGTCACCTGCATTGGGAGCTTCTGCAAGACCTGCGATTTCAACGGGTACTGAGGGACCTGCTTCATCAATCTTCTTGCCCTTGTAGTCTGTCATAACACGGACACGGCCTACTGCTGTACCTGCAACGATGATGTCACCTGACTTGAGTGTACCGTTCTGAACAAGGAGTGTTGCGATGGGGCCTCTGCCCTTATCGAGCTTAGCTTCGATAACGATACCCTTTGCTTTTCTGTTGGGGTTAGCCTTGAGTTCTTTCATTTCAGCAATAAGAAGAACTGATTCAAGGAG
>JAZUCO010000168.1:0-17544 GCA_045639185.1 Acutalibacteraceae bacterium | reverse complement strand
AAAGTTGTAAAAAAACGCAATCTCGGTCTTACAATTAAGCAGAAATCAATTGCGCAGATAGTTGTTATCGGCGGATATCTTTTTTCTTTGCATCTTGCAGGGGCAACATATATGTTTGTTCCTTTTGTGGGAAATGTTGATCTCGGTTGGTTTTTCTGGGTGCTCGGTCCCGTTGTTATGTATTGTACCGTCAATGCTGTAAACTTTACTGACGGTATCGACGGACTTTGTGCATCGGTAACGGCAGTTTTTGCTGTTTCAGGTATTGTAATCGGTATTCTCAGAGGCGTTTTCGGAGTAAGTCTTCTTTCAAGTGCACTTTTTGGCAGTATGCTGGGTTATCTTATCTGGAACTGGAATCCTGCAAAAGTTATGATGGGCGACACCGGTTCCATGTTCCTTGGCGGACTTGTTATTGCAGTTTCATATTGTCTTGATATGCCGTGGCTTATTCTTCTTACAGGCATTATTTATGTAATAGAATTCGGTTCAGATGTTATTCAGATTGCTTATTTCAAAGCAACACACGGCAAACGTATTTTCAGAATGGCTCCTATTCATCATCACTTTGAAAAATGCGGCTGGAAAGAGAAGAAAATTGTCTATGTCTTTTCGGCAATAAATATAATCGGTGTCCTTTTGGCAATTCTTCTTGTTTATGCAGGACGTCCGAAATAAAACGGAGGTAAAACAGATGGCTTCAGATGCAAAAAATAAAACAAACCGTTCTGAAAAAGTCAAAAAAGAATCAGTTCTTGCAAATTATATTCAGCGCGGCAGCATAGACATTCCTTTTCTGGTTATAGTTCTTGCTTTGGTCGGAATGGGACTTGTAATGATGTTTTCAGCAAGTTATCCTTCATCATTTGCAGAAACAGGAACCTCCGTTCACTATATCAAAAAACAGGCATTAGGTGCAGTTCTTGGTGTTATTGCAATGTTCGGGCTTTCAAAACTGAGTACCGAATTCTGGAAAAAGAAGCTTATCATCGCAGGGGTAATAGCAGGTTCTTATGCTTTGCTCGGCATTGTTCTTGCAGGTAGCGGTGATATCAAAAGATGGATTTATATCGGTAACTTCAGCTTTCAGCCATCAGAACTTTCTAAATTTGCTATCGTTCTCGTCGGTGCATATCTTTATTCAAAGTATTACAGCAGAATGAGTTCAAGCCGTGTGTATAAGGACGGTTATATAGGTAGACTGAATGTCGCCATAAACGAATCTTTCAAGGAAAAAGGCAAAAAAATATATCTTCATGAAGGTTGGATTCCCACAATCTATCACGTAGCTTTCTTTATTACAACAGCAGGACTTGTTGTTGTGGGCAGCCATCTGTCAGCATTCATCATTATGTGTCTCATCGGTGGCGCAATGATGTTTTTCGGTGGTGTACGAGCACGTTGGTTTATATCTGTTTTTGCTGCTGTTGCTGTTGCGGTGCTTATCGTCTGTGTGCCCGTTAAAATGACGGTGGACGAAAAGAATGCCCTTGTTGCTTCAGGTGAAATCAGCGCAGGTGAAGAAGCTGATAACTATGTTGTTGAAAATGTAAAGATTCCTTTTATCAAAGGTTATCAGGTAAAGAGAATCATTGCTTGGATTGATAAAGATTATTCTCCTCAGGGAGCAAGATGGCAGCAGAATCAGGGACTTTATGCAGTCGGTTCAGGCGGATTTTTCGGTAAAGGACTCGGAAACTCCACGCAGAAATATCTGTATGTTTCAGAACCGCATAATGATATGATTTTTACCATTGTCTGTGAAGAACTCGGTTTTCTCGGAGCTTCGGTAATCATACTGTTTTATGCAATGCTTGTTACACGAGGTATAAAAATAGGAATAAATGCAAGAACACGATTCGGAAGCCTTCTTGCTATGGGACTTTCGCTTCTCATCGGTGTTCAGGCACTTCTTAATATTGCTGTTGCCACGGAGCTTATTCCCAACACAGGTATCAGTATGCCGTTCTTCAGTTACGGTGTTACTGCTCTTATGGTTCATCTTGCGGAAGCGGGAATTATTCTCTCTGTTTCAAGAGACAGCAGAATCACTAAAAAGTAGGTAATCAATATGAAAATAATTTTTGCGGCAGGCGGCACGGGCGGACATATAAATCCCGCACTTGCAGCGGCAGGTGAAATCCGTGAAAGATATCCCGATGCACAGATTCTTTTTGTCGGCACAAAGGATAAAATGGAAGCAAAACTTGTTCCTCAGGCAGGTTTTGATTTTGCAGGTATTTCAATGAGCGGTTTTCAGAGAAAACTCAGCGTTGAAAATATCATCAAAAATATAAAAACAGTCTGGCGAGTGCTTTTTTCAGGCTTTGCCGTAAAAAAGATAATTAAGAAATTCCGTCCCGATGTAGTTGTCGGCTTTGGCGGATATGTCAGCGGCCCCGTTGTAAGAACAGCCGCTAAAATGGGCATAAAAACAGCTATCCACGAGCAGAATGCATTCCCCGGTGTAACAAACAAACTCCTTGCAAAGAATGCAGATGCAGTTATGGTTGCTGTGCCCAAAGCAACGGAATATCTTGAATGCAAGAATCCTCCCGTTGTTACAGGTCTTCCCGTGAGAAATGAAATCCTCAGAGCAGACAGAGATTTTGCAAGAGCCGAAATGGGAATCAAAGACGATGAAACAGTTGTTTTCTCATTCGGAGGAAGTCTCGGTGCAAAAACAATAAATACTGCAATGGTTGATGTTATTGCAGCTTATAAGAATGAAAACAAAATCAGATTTATTCACGGATACGGTCAGTACGGCAAATGGGTACCTGATGCTCTTAAGGAAAAGGGTGTTGATATCACAAACGGCAATATTGATGTGCGTGAATACATTTATGATATGGACAAATGTCTTGCCGCAGCAGATGTTGTAATCTGCAGAAGCGGTGCAAGCACACTTTCAGAGCTTCAGGCAGTGGGGAAGGCTTCAATTCTTATTCCTTCTCCCAATGTTTCAGAAAATCATCAGTATCACAACGCTATGACACTTGCAGATGCTTCTGCAGCTTATGTTATTGAAGAAAAAGAACTTACACACGAAAAGCTTACCGAAAAGCTCGGTGAACTTGTTTCAGATAAGAATCTCTGTGCAGAAATGGGCAGAAATGCAAAAAAACTTGAGGTTAAAGATTCTCAGAAAATAATTGCAGATATTATAACAGGTCTCGTTTAACAAGGACATCTTCCGCCGCATACAATGTGTATGAAAGGTGGGAAAAAAGTGAGCAGATATGTAATTAACGGCGGTCACAGAATTTATGGTGAAACGCAGATTCAAGGCTCCAAAAACAGCGTGTTGCCCATTCTTGCGGCAACAGTACTTATAAAAGGTGAAACGGTTATAACAAACTGTCCTGATATAACAGATGTTGAAGCTACAATAAAAATTCTCAGCCATCTCGGTTGCAGAGTGAAAAGGGAAGGTCATTGCGTTGCCGTAGACAGCACAGATATCGTGAAATACGATATTCCCGATGATCTTATGCGTGAGATGCGCTCTTCTGTAGTTTTTCTCGGTGCCATTATCGGCAGAACAGGAAAAGCAAGTCTTTCAACTCCCGGAGGGTGCGAAATAGGACTCAGACCCATTGATCTTCATCTTGATGCTATTCAGCGTTTCGGTGTGAATATTCAGGAAGAGTTTGCAAAAATCAATTTTGAAGCCGTAAAAGAACTTGAAGGCGTTAATATCTCTCTTTCTTTTCCCAGCGTAGGCGCAACGGAGAATATAATACTTACAGCCTGTACGGCAAAGGGAACAACGGTTATCACAAATGCCGCCCGTGAGCCTGAAATCAGCGATCTTGCAGATTTTCTGAACAGTTGCGGTGCACGCATCAGCGGCACGGGAGAAGGCACAATCGTCATTGAGGGAGTAAAAGAGCTTCATCCTGTTCAGTATAAGGTTATCCCCGACAGAATCGTTGCTGCAACATATATGGCTGCTGCTGCAATGACACACGGAAAAATAAGACTTGATGGCATTATTCCTGCACATCTTTCGCCTTGTATTCCCGTTTTTGAAGAAGCTGGCTGCGATATAGCAATTTCGGCTACATCGGTAACACTGACAGCTCCGCCTTATCTCAGGGCAATCAAAACAGTTCGTACAATGCCGTATCCCGGTTTTCCTACGGATATGCAGGCACAGATACTGGCTATGACAACAATGTGCCACGGCACAAGTGTTATAATAGAAACAATATTTGAAAGCAGATATAAACACGTAAGCGAGTTGCTCCGATTCGGGGCAAAAATAAGAGTTGACGGCAGAATGGCAGTTATAGAAGGCACACCTGACCTTACGGGTGCATCTGTTATTGCATCTGACCTCAGAGGAGGTGCAGCACTTGTACTTGCAGGTATTGCGGCACAGGGTACAACCACCGTTGACGATATAAAATATATTCTCAGAGGCTATGAGAATATGAGCGGAGTTCTTTCTTCGCTCGGATGTGAAATTATAAAAGAAGAAAGGGTGCCCTCAGATGGCAGAATCCCGTAACGTTAAAAAAGAATCAGATAAGAAGAAGCAACAAGAGATTCAGCTGAAGCTTAAAAAATTCAGGCGCGGTGCAGTTTTCTGCATCGGGCTTGGTGTTGTTCTTTTTCTTCTCTGTTCATATGTGCTGTTCAAAGTCGGCACAATAACGGTTGAAGGGGTTGCTGATGATTTCTGCAAAGGCACTCACAAACATACAAACAGTTGTTATTATACAGATGAAGAAATTATAAAAATGTGCGGAGTCGGTGAAGGTGAAAGTCTTGTGCTGATTTCAAAAGAAGATATTGAAGCGTCAATCGAAACGCTTCTTCCTTACATCGGTAATGTTGAAGTGAAGAGACAGTATCCCTCAACTCTCAAACTTATTGTTGAGGATACACACGCTCAGTATGCAGTTGACGCAGGTGGCGGATACACGCTGCTTGACAAGAATTTCAAAGCTCTTGAAAGAACAGAGGATATTCCGTCATATTGTGCAAAGCTTATAGGTGTACATCTTTTGTCTGCGGAACTTGGTGAATTTGCAGCCTTTGAAGATGAAAGTTGTAAGTCTAAATTGTCTTCAATAGAAGAATATTGCGAAAAATCAGGACTTATGCCTATCACAAAAATTGATATAGTCAATATCGTCAATATCAGTTTTACAGTTGCTGACAGATATACAATCGTGCTTGGCAGTATGACAGACCTTGATGAAAAATTCAATGCAGCTGTAAATGCTATAAATGCAGAAAATGAAAAAGGCTCGGCTTCAAGACAGGTTATCAATGTAGTTGACCCGAAACGTGCTTATGTGGGAGCAGATAATTCTCCCGTTGATGATAATTCAGATAATCCTGACGAAATAATCGCAGTCGGCTGATAACAGACTCAGGCTGAAAAATGGCTTAAAATCTCAAAAAAATTATAAATCTGACAATATTTATTGCAGTTTACGTATTGAAATTTATTCAGTTACGTGTTATTATATATAAGTATTGTTGTATATAGTAGTATAATCATAATTAATATACGGAGGATGTAAAATGGCTTTCGAAATTGCAAATGAACGTGAAGAAGTAACAAAAATAAAAGTCATCGGTGTAGGTGGCGGCGGCGGTAACGCAATCAACAGAATGGTTGAAGCAGGAGTTCAGGGTGTTGAATTCATCGCTATCAACACAGATAAACAGGTACTTATGTATTCTAAGGCAACAACAAAGATCCAGATCGGTGAAAAGGTTACAGACGGTAAGGGTGCAGGCGCACGTCCCGATGTTGGTCAGAAAGCTGCTGAAGAGAGCATGGATGCAATCAATGATTCACTCACTGGTGCAGATATGGTATTCATCACAGCAGGTATGGGCGGCGGCACAGGTACAGGCGCAGCTCCCGTAATTGCTCAGATGGCAAAAGATAAGGGTATCCTCACAGTAGGTATCGTTACAAAGCCCTTCAACTTTGAAGGCAGACGTCGTATGGCTCAGGCTGAAGAAGGTATTGCAGAACTTTCTCAGCATGTAGACAGTCTTATCATTATTCCTAATGAAAGACTTAAGCTTGTTTCAGACGAAAAGATTACTTTCGCAAATGCATTCGAAGTTGCAGACGATGTTCTTCGTCAGGGCGTAAGAAGCATTGCAGAACTTATCACAGTTCCCGGACTTATCAACCTCGACTTTGCAGACGTTACTTCAGTTATGAAGGATGCAGGCTATGCTCATATGGGTGTAGGCAGAGCTACAGGTAAGGATAAAGCTGAAGAATCAGCAAAAATGGCTATCACAAGCCCCCTTCTTGAAACATCAATTCAGGGTTCAAAGGGTATCATCATCAATATCTCAGCTTCATCAGATATCACTCTTGATGCAGTTGATGTTGCCAGCTCAATCATTTCAGAAACAGCAGATCCCGATGCAAACATCATCTTTGGTGTTGCTCTTGATCCCACACTTGATGATGAAATGATCATCACTGTTGTTGCAACAGGTTTCGGCTCACAGCCCAATGTTATTAAACCCGTTGCAAAGGCAGATGTTAAGGAAGAAGCTCAGGTTGAATCAAAGCCTGCAGCAGAACCCTCAAAGTTTGAATTCGGAACAAATGACGAAGACCTCAGCGATATCTTCGAAATGTTCAGAAGCAAGAAATAATATTTTATAACCGATTAAAATATTTCAGAGCGGTGTCTTTTCGGGCATCGCTTTTTCTGAAAATACTCCTTTTGCAAAAATTCTTTCTAAAGTATTGACAAAGAGTAAAAAATTAAATAATATCATAATATAATGATATTGCTTTGATTTTTTTATAAAAGGAGAGTTTGCTATGGAATTTGAAAAAATAAGAGCAATCATCTGTGAAGCGTACGACATTCCTGAGGATGATGTTACAATGAGTACATCGTTTCAGGAACTGAATTTTGACAGTCTTGACCTTGTCGAACTTGTTATGGATATTGAAGATAATTTCAATGTTGAAGTTCTGGATGAAGATTTTGAAAAATTCAACACAATCGGTGATGTTGTAGCTTTTCTTGAGAATTTTTAAGATTTCGGGGGCGGATGTTTCAGCAACCGCCCTTTTGATTTGGTAAATTTATGATTAAGAATATAATTTTTGATATGGGAAATGTCCTCATTATGTTTTATCCCGAAAAGACTTTTTCAAAGTATCTTCCCGATAAAAAAGATGTGGATCTTATTCTCAATGTATTTTACAAAAGCGGAATTTACAGAGACTGTGACAGAGGTATAAGAACTTATGCTGATGTCATTGAAGAGGTTGCACCTCAGCTTCCTCCTCATGTTCTCAGTGTACTTAAAGAAATTTATCTTGAAAAGGGCTACGGTGTAACAGAAATGCCGCCTTTCCCTGAAATGTATGACCTTATAACCGAGCTTAAGGCAAACGGTTATAAAACATATCTTTTAAGCAATGCAGGGTATGATTTCTATGAGTATTCACCTCACAAACCGGCTATAGCTCTTATGGATGGTAAAATCATTTCCTGTGAACATAAAGTATTGAAGCCCGAAAAAGAGATTTATGAAATCCTTTTCAATACATTTTCTCTTGACCCGTCAGAATGTATTTTTATTGACGATGTGGAGGAAAATATTCAGGGCGGTATTGACTGTGGAATGGACGGAATAGTCTTCTCCCCGTCATTTGAAGATGTAAGTGTACTTCGAGAGAAGTTAAGAAATAAAGGAATCAAAATATAAAACAGAAGGTAGTTTAGTATGAAACTTGATAAGCTCGTCGGCGAAAGATTTAAGGAAAAACCCTCTGATTGCGTGGTAGACAGCCATGCGTTAATGGTCAGAGGCGGATATATGAAGTTTGTTTCAAACGGTATTTATTCTTCATTTATGCCTCTTCGCCGTATAACAAAGAAAATTGAAAATATCATTCGTGAAGAGATGGACAGAATCGACGGTCAGGAAGTTTCTTTCCCTGTTGTTATGCCCGCATCTCTCTGGGAGGAATCAGGCAGATATCAGTCAATCGACAACTCTCTCTGTCGTTTTAAGGACAGAAACGGTGCACCTATGGTTCTTGGTATGACACACGAAGAAGCTGCTGTTCAGCTTGTCCGTGAATACGCAAATTCTTATAATCGTTATCCCTTTATGATTTACCAGATTCAGACAAAGTTCCGTGACGAAGCAAGACCCAGAGCAGGTCTTATCCGTGTGCGTGAATTCACAATGAAGGATGCATATTCATTCCATACATCTCAGGAAGACCTTGAGCAGTACTATGCAAAGTGCTATCACGCTTATGAAAGAATCTTTGCAAGAGCAGGTATTCCCGAAACAATCGTAGTTGAGTCTGACTCAGGTATGATGGGCGGTAATATTTCTCACGAATATATGCTCCTTACATCTATCGGTGAAGATTCAATCGCAATCTGTCCCGAATGCGGTTACAGAGCTAATATGGAAGCTGCAGAGAGCATTATTGAACCTCTTCATGATGATGTATCAGAAGAGCTTACAAAGGTACATACACCCGATATGCACACAATCGAAGAAGTATGTGACTTCCTTAAGGCAGACGCAAAGAAGAGCCTTAAAGCTGTTGTATATCAGAAGAATATGACAGATGAATATGTTATCGTATTCATCAGAGGCGATCTTGATGTAAACGAAACAAAGCTCACAAACTTCCTCGGTGAAAACATTCACCCCGCAGTTATCACAGAAGAATCAGGCATTGTCGCAGGTTTCATTGGTCCCAAGAATCTTAATGCAGAATGCACAGTACTTTTCGATGCATCAGTAAAGGGTTGCAATAACCTTGTAACAGGTGCAAATGAGCTTGATTACCACTTCACAGGTCTTGATATGGACAGAGATTTCCCTGATGCGGAATATCACGATTTTGCAAAGATTATCACAGGCGGCATCTGTCCTTCATGTAAGCAGAAGGCAATCACAGTTTCAAGAGGTATCGAAGTAGGTAACATCTTCCAGCTCGGTACAAAATATTCAAAGTCAATGGGTATGTCATACCTTGACGAAAAGGGCGAAAGCCATACACCCATTATGGGTTGCTACGGTATCGGTGTCGGCAGACTTGCTGCATCAGTATGCGAAGCTCACCACGACGAATACGGTCCTATCTGGCCTATGTCAATTGCTCCCTGGCAGGTACACCTCTGCTGTATGAAGGCTGCAGACGAAGAAGCACACGCAGCAGCAGATAAGATGTATGAAGACCTTCAGGATGCAGGACTTGAGGTAATTTACGATGACCGTAAGGTAAGCGCAGGCTTTATGTTCTCAGATGCTGACCTTCTCGGTGTACCCGTAAGAGTAATTGTAAGCCCCAGAAATCTTAAAGAAAACGTTTGCGAAGTTGTTACAAGAGATAAGACATACAGTGCAAAAGTTCCCGTAGAGGAAACAGTTGCAACTGTCAAGAATCTTGTTGCAGAGCTTCTTGTAAAATGCAAAGCTGAATAAAAAATATTTCCCGTGAAGTTTTTCACGGGAGTTTTTTATGTTAATCAAAAATTCTGCTTTATAAATTCCACAACACCATTGTTTATGTTGGACTCGATAACACCGTTTGCTTTTTGCTTTACTTCATCTTTTGCATTTGCCACGGCATAGCTTTCATCACTTGCGTCAAACATCGGTATGTCGTTAAGATTATCTCCGAATGATATAACCTTTTCTGCGCCAAGGAGGTTTCTCAGGCGTTTTTTTATAGTGATTGTTTTGCTTTTTCAAAAAGTTCGGCTCTGTTTGTGATTCCGAGTTTTCTGAAGATATTTGCGGTGTGTTTTTTGATTGTGCTTTCTGTTACAAAAAGCTCCTGAGCAATAATCTGTCTTTTCTCGTTTGCGAGGATAAACTTCAGCACTTCTGCCTCTCTTTGTGACAGTTTGTTGACTTCGTCCCAGTTTTTGAAAATTGCATCAATCTGTTCTTTTGTGAAGAATCTTATTGTTTCTTCCTTAATTATTTCAGAATGCTCTGCGGCAGAGTTGCTGTCTGCCTTTTCTGTTGCAGATTCAATCAGAGAGGAGTCCAGCAGACCGTAGTCCTGCAGAATGTCGTATATAAACAGTATCAGACCTTCTGTTACGAGATATGAGACTGATACAAACTCGAATTTTGAATCTATAATGTTTTCAACAATCCATATTGTTATATTGCCTATAACAAGAAATGCGAGAAATGCCGCATGCTTGTTTGAAATAAAAGTCTTCTTGATTGTCGAGCGGATAATTATTCCTACCATTGCCGCAAAATAGCCGAAGAGATAGAATTTGTAAAAAATATGCAAAGGTCCGTATTCTTTGATGAGTGTGGGCATTCCGTCAATTATTTCAAAGGAAACTTCTTTATAATATATCGGCAGAAAACCTCCGCTGATGGTGATAAACAGCATCAGGCAGTTTATCGCAACGAGTACCCACGGCATATATGCGGGATATCTGAATCCTGATAAGTTTATTATCATCATCAGCATAAAAAACGGAAGGAATACGTTGCCCAGATATGCAATTCTGTTTGCAAACAAAGCAAAATCAAGCTGTGTTGCAAGTGACATAAGAAAATAACCGAGATTGCATACAGCTATTGAAATAAAAAGAAAAAGAAGCCAGGCATCACGCTTTCTGTCAACGTGAATGCAGACACCCGTCATCAGCACAGCAACCGCAAAAGTGATTCCGTAAAGATTTGTCATACAGCATCCCCTTTCACAATGGAGTTGTCAAGCTCAAAACCGTTACGCAGACAGAAAGAATAGAATTTGCCCAGCATAGCAACCTGAGGTGTTCTGTTTTCTCTTTCCCATCGGCTGACTGTTGCGTATGATATGCCGCACCCCTCTGCAAGCTCATTCTGACTTATCTGCAGAACCATCCGCACATATTTTACCTGCTCGGGGAATGAGAGTTTGTTTATATAAAGTCTGAAATTGTCCATAAGTATCACCCCTTTGTATATATCATAATATAGCATAATTTGAATAATATGTCAAACATTGCAGAAGATTGATGTTTGTTGATTTTGCATAAACGGAAGACTGATTTTTTGACATGGTAGCCCTGAAGGTAGCCTTAAAAAAGGAAAATTACCCCTTGGGGCTACTCTTTTTTTGCCATTTTATAAGTTAAAATGGAGTCACAAAGGAGGTTTTGCCTATGCTGAATGCAGTAACAAAAAAGTTTACTGATAAATCTACGATTAAAAAATTTATTTTTGAATTTTATTGTGATTGCTGCGGTACACCTGTCAGAGAGATTGAATACGATTTTATTTCGGGATTCAGAGACAAGGTTTTTCTGACAAGTGATGAGCGTGAAGCCAGAGCCATAATTTATGCAAGTGACCACAAAATAGCCTATGAACGGGCAAATATTGAAGTCCGTTTTCTGCTTGAGAAATGTGAAAAATGCGGAGATATGGTTTGTGATGAATGTGTCGTATATGATGCAGACGGAAAAGTTCTCTGTAAAAAGTGTGCAGAGAAACAGTAGTAACAAGGAGGAACAAAAATTATGAAAAAAATTATTGCTTTAATCATTTCCGTAATTATGATTTTCGGCATTATGCCTCTTAATGCATTTGCCGCTGAAACCCTTTCGGTAATTGAAATCGGAGATATTTCCGAGCCTGTACCCGGTCAGACTCCCGATTATGTTGCCACATACGGAAAGGGTTATAATTTTACTACAGCTTTTGATAATCAGAATATGAACTATGGTGTTGCATGGGTTGATATAACAACCGGAACAGCAAAGAGTATGACTTCTTCTGATGTTTTTCAGGTGGGTCATAAATACAGAGTTGCAGTTGTTGTGAAAGCTCAGTCAGGCTATCAGTTCAGCAAAACAGATAATTTCACAACTTCTGTTGCAGGCCGTATAAACGGCAAAAAAGGCAATGCTTATGCCATTTCAGGTTATAACGCAGGTGAATATGTAGGTATCACTTACGAATTCGCAGTGTGTGACTATGTACGCATTTCTTCTGTTGGTGTTACAGGTCTTGACTTTCCTGCATCAGGTGAAAAGCTTGACTTCACTGCAGTGCCCCAAGATGATTCTTATATAGTAAGCTCAGTTTACTGGAGAGATGCTACAGCAAACAGCAGTGTTTCTGAAGGCGCAGTTGCTGTTGCAGGTCATAAATATGAAGTTGAAATCTGGCTCAGAGCAAAAGATGATTACAGATTCAAGGTTGACGGTGAGGGATACCCTTTTGTTTCCGCAAAGATAGGTGCATACAATGCAACTGTTATTGACACAACTTCAGAGGGTGTTGTTGTCGGCATCACAGATTCATATATTGTTCCCGATGATATAAAAACAGTTACGGTTGCAGGCATTGATGCTCCTGTAACGGGCGCAGCTGTTGATACTACCGCTTCCTGCGGCTCCGGTTATCAGATCAAAAAGATTTCCTGGGTTGATACAACAGGTGAATATAAAGACCGTATTTATGATATAACAGAGTTTGAAGCCGGAAGAAAATACACCGTGCAGATACATCTTGAAATAATCGGCAACTACAGATTCGTAATGGACGGACCTTATAATGATATTAAAGGTAAAATCAACGGTAATGATGCAATTGTTTATGGTTCAAATTCATCAACGGAAGTTACAATCGGCTATGAATTCCCCGCAACTGAAGCTCCTGCTCCCACAGTACTTGAAACAGTATATGTAAACGGTATTGATGCTCCCGAGTTCGGAAAAGCACCCGACATGGAAGGCTCCTGTGGTGAGGGTTATGAAATCACGGAAATTATCTGGGTTGATACAACAGGTGAATACAAGGACAATATTATAGGTATCACAGAGTTTGATGTCGGACATGAGTACACGGTGCAGATAACACTTAAAGTCAAAGACGGCTATGAATTCTCATCAGACGGATATTACAACGATGTAACAGGTGAAATCAATATGGAGCCTGCAATCGAGTACGGTACGGATTCGGTTACAGAGCTTTCAATCGGATATGAATTCCCTGCAGTTAAAGCTCCTGAGCATATACACGAATACAACGCTGTTGTTACTGCTCCCACCTGCACTGAAGCCGGTTATACAACTTATACATGTACTTGTGGTGATACATATAAAGCTGATGAAGTAAAAGCAACAGACCACAACTTCGGTGATTGGACAGTTGTTAAGAATGCAGAAGTCGGTGTGGAAGGCAAAGAAGAGCGCAAGTGCGGAAATTGTGATGTTACCGAAGAGAGAATTATTCCCGCTCTCGATAAACCGGCAGATGATTATATTTTAGGTGATGTTAACGGTGACACAAAGGTTAATGCAATCGATGCGCGAATCGTTCTGAGAATTTCAGCTCAGCTTGATTCTGTCGGAAATTATACTCAGCCTGTTGCCGCTTTCGATGTAACAAAAGACGGTAAAGTCAACGCAATAGACGCAAGAAAGATTCTTCGTGTCGCTGCTCAGATTGATACTTTCTGATATATTAAAAGCAAAAACAAGCCTCCGAAAGGAGACTTGTTTTTATTTGCGTTATTCAAAATTTTTCTTAATGAATTTTACAACACCATTGTTTATGTTGGACTCGATAACACCGTTTGCTTTTTGCTTTACTTCATCTTTTGCATTTGCCACGGCATAGCTTTCATCACTTGCCTCAAACATCGGTATGTCGTTAAGATTATCTCCGAATGATATAACCTTTTCTGCGCCAAGGAGGTTTCTCAGACGTTTTACGGCATTTTTCTTTGATGCAGTGTGTGAACATACTTCAAGATACCAATGGTCTGTGTTGTAGATATCTCTGTAAAATTCAGGGTGAAGCTCTGTGCACTCTTTGATGATATTATAGGCTTTTTCAAGCTTTTCTTTCTCGGCATCAATTGAAAAATAGACAATTGTTTTGTCCTTGCATTCTTCAAATGACTTCACTTTTGTGAACTTTTTGCCGTAAACACGCTCACGCTCTTCAATGAATTTCTGCGCAGCAGGAGAGTCAGCTTTTTCATAATATACAGAGAGAGTGTTGTTATCTATACAATAGAAAAAACCGTCTGTAAGGTGCTCTCTGACAGCTTTTATAAGCACATTTTTGCCCCTGGGGCTGATATTTTCCGTTGCAATATAATTCTTGTTGCTAATGTCGAAAATCGCAACACCGTTCATCAGTATAACGGGAAGTTTCAGGTTTACATCTTTGAACATTTGCACAACAGTTGCGTTTGTTCTTGCTGTTGCAACCGTAAAATTGACTCCGCTGTCAATGAGCGTGTTCAATCCTTTTATTGTCTCTTCACTCAGCAAAGCATCACTTCCGAGAAGAGTTCCGTCAAGGTCTGAAATAAATAAAGTTTCCATAATTTCTCCAAAAAATACGCACGGCGTTAACACCGTGCGTTGATTTTTTTAATTACTTGAGTTCTGCAAGGTCGTCATTACCTGAGCCTCTGAAGAAGCTTTCAAGGAATTCGAAAACGATTCTCATAAGGTCACCGATTCTTTCAAAGAAACGACCGATAACTGCCATGGGGTTTGTGTCAAGCTTGTTGAGGTTTTCCCAGCTTGCGTAAAGAGTGATGTCTTCGTCTGCTGTAAGGATTGTATCTTCTGTAACGAGTTTACCGTCTTCTGTGTACCAGCCGAGGAAATCAAAACCATCTCTGTAATCGCATTCGGGAAGTTCACCGTATGCTTTGTCAACGGGGTAGAGCTTGCTCTTTACTGAGCAGTTGCCGTTGCCTGCATCAAAAGAAACATAGATGCACTTGATAAGAGTGATTGTGCCGTCAATGTTGCAGAATGTCTTGCCGTCTTCATCGTTGAATACGTAACCCATAATGTCCTGATCAGTGTTGATGAAACTCATATCAACTTCATTTGTAGCACTGATGTAAGAGGGAATTGTAACACCGATTTTAGCATTTTCTGTGAAATCTGATTCAACAATGATGCTTGCGTGTGCAGGAACAAAGATGTTTGACTGACCTGCGCTGCCTTCATTGTCATATACATATGTATCACCGCTGATTGCGAAAACAGTTGCACTTGAGAAGAAGATTGCACCGAAATCAGACTTATTTGTGTTCTTTGTGATTTTTGCTGATGCAAGGTTAATTGTGCCGTAAGGAGCATAAACAGCACTGCCTGTAAAACCTGAATATCCTGAGCTTGCTTCACAGCCTGTGATTGTACCGTTGTTTACAGCAAGCTTTGATGTTGCAGTTGCAACAACAACAGCGCCGCCGTCATAAAGAGCCTTACAATTTTCAATTGTACCGCCGTTGATTGTCATTGAAGCGTTTGATCCGAGGTAAACAGCACCTGCTGAGTTACCTGTACAGTTAGCGATTTTTGCACCTTCGTTCATTGTGATTGAACATTTAGCTGAGAGTGACTCTGCATTTGCTGCAATCGCACCACCGTTGAATGTCTTTGCGTTGTTTGATGTAAGTACAGCACCTGCATCAAGTACAACACCGCCTGATGTGAGAGAAATCAATGAGTTAACATAACCGGGGAAGTTTGTTTCGTTACCGTCAACAGTAACATCTTTGAATGTAAGTGTTGCAGCATTGTTGATAACAAAAATTGCGCCGGCATTTTCGTCACTTCTTGTGATTGAATAACCGTTACCGATGATTGTTGCATTCTTTGTGATGTAAAGAGTTGAATCTGCATCAACGTCTTTAAGAAGAGAAATCTTACCTGATGCAACACAGTTTGTGATTGCTTCTTCAAGAGTACCGCTACCTTTTTTGATACCGAATGATGTGAACCATTCTGCTTCGGGATCAGCTGTTTCTTCAGCAAAAGCTACGGGAGAAACTGAAAGGATTAAAAGCATTGTAAGAATCAATGCAATTACTTTTTTTACAGACTTCATAAAAATTGTCCTCCTGTTCGGATAATTATACAAAGGTATTATACAATATAAAAATAGTTTTGTAAATAAAAATAAAAGAGTTTTTAAGAAAAATTAAAAATATTTTATATATTTTTTTTGTTTCCTTGACAATATGTGTTTCTAAATGTTAATCTTAGTGTGGTGATGTTTATGAAAGGGAAGAAGGTTTTTCGCCTCAGTAACCGTGCATATATATTTTCTGCTTTATCTGCAGTGCTTGCAATAACAGTTATTTTTATTTCAGTTTTCTTTGTTGAAAAAGCTCAGACAGAT
This sequence comes from Acutalibacteraceae bacterium, assembly GCA_045639185.1. Lineage (GTDB taxonomy): Bacteria > Bacillota > Clostridia > Oscillospirales > Acutalibacteraceae > UBA1081. The sequence goes on along the minus strand of JAZUCO010000168.1, from coordinate 1,386 downwards.
GTTTTTTACTCACCCGCAAGCGGTGGTGCGATTGTTCTCAGCGGAGGAGAAAATACAGGTAAAATTATTCCCGGCAAAGGCATATCCTGCATCAGAAACAGCTTTGCTTCCGATTCATCTGCCGTGCTTATGGCTGACGGCTCAACATATACTCTTTACCATGTGCAGAATGGAGATTTTTCAAAGCTTAATGCGAATTGTACAGGTGAATTCATCTGCTCTGCAGACGGCAAAAAAGTTGTATATCTCAATTCAGATGATGTTCTTTTTATTGATAAAACAGAAATAACAGATTCTGTTGAGTGCTTTGCGTCTTCACCTGATGCAAATGCAGTTGTTTATGTAAAAAGGGAAGAAAACTCACAGTCTTTATATCTTTATATGAAAGGTAAATCAGAGAAAGTCGGAGAAGGCTATATGCCCGTTGCCGTAAGTTCAGACGGTAAGAATATCTATGTGCTTTCTTCAGACAATTCATTCTGCATACTCGGTGCAGACGGCTCAATGAAAAGTAAACTCGGTCCGTCTGTGCTTGCAGATTCATTTGTATTTTCAGAAGATTTATCTGTTGTTATATTCAGCGACGGTGAATATACATATATGTCTGTTGACGGCAAGAGCAGAGTAAGACTTTTTGCAGGAACGGGCAGACCTCATTCATATATGCAGGAAAGTCTTCGTCTTGATTCTATGGGCAATACAGAAGTTGTGAATGCTTCTCTCGAGGCAGCATTTTATACTTCTGTCAACGAAAAAGGTAACACATTGCTATATTATGTGAATGAAGAAACTGCTGTCAAAGAGCTTTGTTCAGATGTTAAGAGTTTCAGCGTTACCGATGATGAAACGATTGCATATCTCGACACTCAGGGAAGTGTATACACTTACAATGGTACGGATACAGAATCTGTTGCGTCGGGTGTTGATGAGTTTTATGCTACTGCAAAAAACAGATACATATATTATATGACAACTGCAGGAGATGTATATTCTCTTAAAAATACAAACAATCAGCTTCTTGCAACTGGTGTTTACAGATTTATGCTTCATTCTGATGACAGTCTGTATATAATAATGACAGACCGAAAACTGTATCGCATAAACGGTGTAAGAAGAAGTGATGTAATTGCAGAAAACGTGAATTTCTGCAAGTCACAGCAAGATGTTATGTATTACGGTGCAGGTTTTAATCCCGACACAGGCACATACTCACTTTATGCATCCTTTGACGGCGGAGACTTCAATCTGATTTCAGAACATATTGCAAAATAATTTACATATTTTTCATCTTATAAATTTCAGATGAAATGCAGATAATACAAACAACGGATACAGATAAACGCGTTTGCATCTGAATCCGAAAAGACCGCACTCAGCTGAGTGCGG
>JAZUCO010000167.1:0-24572 GCA_045639185.1 Acutalibacteraceae bacterium | reverse complement strand
GCAGCTTCTTTTATAGCGCCAAACATTGTTGTTTCGGGATAAGGATGTCTGACACTTGTCATATCAATCGGGGGTAATTTCATATTTTTTCCTCCTTTATTAAACCAGCTTCAGAAGCACAGAATAATTCATTATAATCTCGATAATTATATACTATTTTTTATTATTTTGCAATATGATTCTTATTTTTTATCAATTTCATCAATATACGGCTATATGTTCATTGATTTTACTGTAAATAATATTGAAAATTACAAAGGATTATGATAATATTTATGCGATTAAAAAGGAAACAGGTGCAACTCCTGTACGAGCCCGTCGCCGTGAGGCACATAAAAAGTCTTTTTTCTATCCTTTTTCACCGCAAAAAAAGGAGACAAAGTCATTGGAGAAATCTGAGAAGGCGGAAAAAGAGTGCTGAGTCGAAATACTTTTTAATCAATTGCTTCCTGATGAACTGCGGGTACCGGTTACGGAAGACAAAAAACAATATTTTTCAAAGGAGAAAAATCACAATGAAAATGACAAACCTTAAAAAAAGTTTGTCGTTCTTCCTTTGTATTGTGCTTATTGCGGTTATGGCACTTCTCACAACAGGTTGCAACGACAACAAAGAAACACCCGATGAAAATCCTTCTGAGATTTCATCACAGGAAAACGCAGCTACCGGCAATGAAGAAGACAGCACAACAGATGCTGTTTCCGAAAAAGCTGACGGAGTTATCACCGTAGGCACCGGAAAAACTCAGTTTGCATTCACTGTAACTCACGCAGACGGCACAACAAAAGCCTATAATGTCCTCACAGACAAGACCACTGTGGGTGAAGCACTTCTTGATGCACAGATCATTGCAGGTGAAGACGGTCAGTACGGTCTTTATGTAAAAACTGTTGACGGTGAAACTCTTGATTACGACACTGACGGTAAATACTGGGCTTTTTATGTTAACGGAGAATACGGTATGACAGGTGTTGATATGACAAATATCACAGAAGGCACTTCATACGAATTCAGAGCTGAGTAATGAAACTTAAAGTCAAAGATATTGCAATTTTCGGAATGCTCGGAGCATTGATGTATGCTTCTAAGATAATAATGGAAGCATTACCGAATATACATCTTATCGGTACATTCATTGTTGCAATGACAGTTGTTTACAGAGGTAAAGCACTTTATCCGCTGTATATATTTGTTATGCTTACAGGTCTTATGAACGGATTCGGAACCTGGTGGCTTCCATATCTCTACATATGGACAATTCTCTGGGGAATGACGATGCTTATTCCGAAAAAATTACCTGATAAAGCCAAACCGGTTATTTATTCTGTTGTATGTGCATTGCACGGATTCCTTTACGGAGTATTTTATGCACCTGCCCAGGCACTTATATTCGGTCTTGACTTCAAAGCAACACTCACCTGGATTGCAACGGGACTACCCTTTGACATAACCCACGGAATCAGTAATTTCATTTGCGGATTACTTATCTGTCCGATAATAACAATACTCAGCAAAGCAGAAAAATACGCAAAATAATTTTTCGGGAGTTATCTTTTAGGATAACTCCTTTTTTATATTGAAAATATCATATATTCAATGTATAATATAAAAAAATTCTTTTTGAGGTATAATATGAAATTCAGACATTCCTGGTGTACCGATAATAACGGTGTACCCCTTAACAACGATGATGTAAAAAGATATATCTCCGTTCGTCCTTCAGAAAATCAACTCAGATTCCACGAAATGAAGTATTACAACTTCATTCATTTCGGTATGAATACATTTACCGGCAGAGAATGGGGCGATGGCACAGAAGACCCGAAGATTTTCAATCCCAAACAGCTCGATACTGACCAGTGGTGCAGAATACTTAAAAATACAGGCTCCAAAGGTATTATTTTTACTGCAAAGCATCACGATGGTTTCTGCCTTTTTGATTCAAAATACACAGATCACAGCGTTATGTACAGCCCCTACGGTAAAGACATTGTAAAAGAACTTTCAAAAAGCTGTAAAAAGTACGGTCTCAAGCTCGGCATTTATCTCTCACCCTGGGACAGACACGAAAAATCTTACGGTTCAGAAGAATATAACGATTATTTTGTAAATCAGCTCACAGAACTTTGCACAAACTACGGTGAAATTTTCTGTTTCTGGTTTGACGGTGCCTGCGGTGAAGGTCCCAACGGCAAAAAACAGGTTTATGACTGGAAGAGATATTACTCTGTAATTTCTGAGCTTCAACCCAAGGCTCTTCACGCAAACTGCGCTCCTGATGTAAGATGGATCGGAAACGAAGGCGGAAGAACAAGAAAAGCAGAATGGAATGTTATCCCTTGGACAGAAGACACACTTGAGGACATTGCAAACAATTCACAGAAAACAGAAGGTTTCGGAATCGACTTCTTCGACAGAAAAGATGAAGACCTCGGAAGCCGTGAAAAACTCTGCGGAATGGCGAATCTCTGCTGGTGCCCCGCAGAAGCAGATGTGCCCATCAATCACAGCTGGTTCTGGCAGAAAGATGAATTCTATGCAGAACGTGAAGATGAACCCTGCAGAACTCCTAAAGAACTTGCAGATATCTATTTCAGAACAGTAGGCGGTAACGCTTCTCTCCTTCTGAATGTTCCTGCAGACAGAGACGGTCTTATCAATCCCCGTGAAATCAAGGTTCTCAAGGAGTTCACAAAGATTATTGAAGATATATTCAAAGAGAATATGCCCTTTGAGCTTTCTCTTGTTTCGCCCGACGGTGAAGAATGCATTCCCGGTGCCGATTCATTTATGATGCAGGAAAACGAAGCTGCAATCAGACTCAGACCCAACGGAAAATTCAGAACTCTTGTAATTGAAGAAGACATAAAATATTCACAGCGAGTCGAAAAGTGTTCACTTTTTGCAGACGGTAAGCACGTTCAGGATTTCACAACAATCGGTTCGGGAAAAATACTCAGATTCCCCTCAGGTATTGACGCAGACGAAGTTGATATTGTTATCACCCAGTCACGTTCAAATCCCATAATCAAAAGTATCAGACTTTATAAATGATAAAAAATCCGTAATACTCAGGTATTACGGATTTTTATTATTCAGATATCAATTATTCTTCAGGCAATTTGCAAACATCAACCCATTCAATGAAATTGGTTGAGTATTTCTGAAGTTCATCAATTGTAAGCTCAATTGCGCTGTTTGAACTTCCGCAAGCGGGAAAAACAGTTTCAAAACGCCTGAGTGATTCATCAAGATAAACTTCTGCACCGTCATTCACGGCAAAGGGACATACACCGCCTACAGCGTGACCGATAAGGCTCTCTGCCTCGTCAAATGCAAGCATTTTTGCTTTTGTGTGAAACTGTGCCTTATATTTGGAATTGTCAATTTTAGCATCACCTGCGGCAACGATAAGAACAACTTTACCGTCAACGTGGAATGAAAGTGTTTTTGCGATTCTTTTACCCTCGCAACCGAGAGCCTGCGCTGCAAGGTCAACAGTTGCACTTGATACATCGAATTCAAGAATTCTGTCTGCAATTCCCTGCCCTGAAAAATATTCTCTTACTCTTTCAATAGCCATTATTCAATATCCTCCGGAATCCCGCCCGTAAACTGGCTGTTATAAAGTTTTGCATAAAATCCGTCCTGCTCAAGAAGTGCATCGTGAGTGCCCTGCTCAACAATATTGCCTCTGCGCATAACAATAATGTTATCTGCATTTCTGATTGTTGAAAGTCTGTGAGCAATAACAAAACTTGTTCTGCCCTTCATAAGTTCAGCCATAGCATCCTGAATGAGAAGCTCTGTCTTTGTGTCAACTGAAGATGTGGCTTCATCAAGAATAAGAACTTTCGGGTCTTTAAGCAAAGCTCTTGCGATTGTAATAAGCTGTCTTTGTCCCTGAGAAATATTTGCACCGTCTTCGGTAAGCTCCATATCATACCCCTTGGGCTGAGACATAATATAATCGTGAATATTCGCAGATTTTGCAGCTGCGATTATTTCTTCGTCTGTGGCATCGTCAACACCGTATTTGATATTTTCTTTGATAGTACCTTTGAAAAGCCACGTATCCTGAAGCACCATACCGAAATTCTCTCTGAGTGCATTTCTTGACATTGTCATAATATCTGTGCCGTCAAGAAGAATCTGACCTGACTGAATATCATAGAAACGCATAAGAAGGTTGACGATTGTTGTTTTGCCTGCACCTGTGGGACCCACAATTGCAACAATATGCCCCGGTGATGCAGAAAGTGTGAAATTGTCAATAAGGGGTGTATCTTCCTTGTATCTGAATGATACTTCTCTGAATTCAACATTACCCTTTGAAAGACCTTCAGGTTCATTTTCTGTGTTGTCTGCTGTCTGCTCTTCTTCATCAAGAAGTTCAAAAACTCTTTCTGCAGATGCAAGTGCAGACTGAATGCCGTTTATCATCTGTGAAATGCTTGTGATGGGCTGTGAGAAAAGTGATGAGAATGAAAGGAATTTTTCAATATCACCGATTTTCATTGTGTTTGCAATAAGAACACCTGTATTGAACCATCTGCCCATATAGAAACAGCCGCCGATAATACAAACTGAAACATAGTTGATGTTCTTGAAAAGAGTCAGAATGGGATTAAGTATACCTGCAACCATATTCGCAGAAAAACTGTTTTTCCTGAGATTATTGTTGATAGTTCTGAATTCATCAATTGACTGTTTTTCGTGATTAAAAAGCTTAACAAGTGAATGACCTGAATACATTTCTTCAACGTGACCGTTCATTGCACCCATTGAGCTCCAGTATTTTGAGAACCATTTTTTTGAGATTTTTGCAAGCTTGAATGCGATTGTACCGCTGAAAGGAACAAGGAAAACTGCCGCAAGAGTCATAAGGAGATTTCCAGTTCTTATCATCATAACAAGAGCACCCACAACCTGAATTGAACCGGTCAGAATTGTAAGAAAACTGTTCTGAAGATTCTGTGAAACATTTTCAATATCATTAACGACTTTACTGATGATTTCACCCTTTGTGTTCTTGTCAAAATACTTGAGGGGAAGATTTGAAAGTTTGGTGTTTACCTGCTGTCTCAGGCTGAAAACAAGTTTCTGTGTAACACCTGCACCTACAAACTGCTGAATAAATGTCATAAAGCCGAGAGCGAAATACACAAGACCGAGAGACAGTATCTGATATGCAATTGAAGATGTATCTGTGAAAGAGCCGAATTCAATTGCAACACCATTGTTTGCATAGTTTTCAATTGCAGCCTGAACACTGTTAATGATATCACCAAGGTAATCAGGAGAAATAACATTTGCAAGTGTACTGCAGATTGAAGCAAGACATACGATTGCAACGCTGAATTTATAGGGTTTGAGAAGGCTGAAAAATCTCAGCGCTGTACCTTTTGCATTTTTTACCTGTTTCTTGTCTTCGCCTTTGTCGTTATAAGAGGAGTATTTTTGTTCAAGATATGCAACTTCTTCATCAGCAACCGTTTTTACTGCTTTTTTACTCATACTGCTGCCTCCTCTTCTGAAAGCTGAGAAGCAACAATGCTTCTGTATACCTCACAGTTTTCCATAAGCTCCTTGTGAGTGCCTATACCGACAGCTTCGCCTTCATCCATAACGATGATGCGGTCTGCATTGACAACTGTGCCCACACGCTGTGCAACGATGATTATATTTGCATCGGGAAGATTTTCTCTGAGAGAAGCTCTGAGTCTTGCGTCTGTTGCAAGGTCAAGAGCAGAAAAACTGTCATCAAAAATATAAACTGAAGCATTTTTGACAATTGCACGTGCTATTGCAAGACGTTGTTTCTGACCGCCCGAATAGTTTTTACCTGCCTGAGAAACAAAACTGTCGAGTCCGTCTGTCATACTGCTGACAAATGTTTTTGCCTGAGCAATTTCGATTGCTCTCCAGACTTCGTCATCTGTTGCATCGGGATTGCCGAATTTTATGTTATCTCTGATTGAGCCGCTGAAAAGATAACTCTGCTGAGGCACATAGGCTATCAGAGAATGAAGTGTTTCGAGAGAAAGATTTCTTACATCAACACCATTTACAAGAATCTCACCTTCTGTTACATCATAAAGACGTGGAATGAGATTTATAAGTGTTGATTTACCGCAACCTGTGACACCGATAATTGCTGTAACTTCACCGGGTCGTGAAACAAAGTTTATATTGTGCACAGCATCACGGTCAATGACTTTTTTGTCTTCTTCGGACTCACTGACCTCTGCATTAACAGTTTCGGAAGGAGTCACATTGCCGTTTGCTTTGGCTTCTTTGCGTTCTTTTTTTGCTTTTTCTTTTTCTACACTCTTTTTAAGAAGTCTTGCGAATAGGCTTTTCTTACCTTCTTCGGGAGGAGGAGCATATCTGAAAGAAACATTTCTGAATTCAACCATACCCTGAGAAGAAACATCAGGAATTTCAGGATTTTCGGGATCTGAAATTTCAGGAACCGTTTCAAGAATCTCATTGATTCGTTTTGCGGAAACTGATGCTCTGGGAATTGAAATAATAATACCTACAATTGAAATGATAGCACCGATGATGAGAGTGAAATATGTAATGAACATATACATGTTCGGTATAGTTTCAATAATTTCTGTTTTTGTCATTCCCGGCTCCATTACTGCCATAACGCTGGCATAGAGAATGTAACAAACAAGCGAATACAGCGCAACTGTCAGCACGGGAAGAAGGCTTGAGAGGATTCTGTTTGCTCTGAGGCTGAGTTTTGTGAGTTTTTCGTTACTTTCATCAAAACGGCTGTCTTCATATTCAGACTTATTGAATGCTCTGATAACTCTGATACCGCCTATTTTACCTCTGAGAATGAAATTGAGTTTATCAAGAAGCTTCTGCACCTTATTGAACATAGGAAGAATGAAAATAAGAAGCAGACCTACAATTACAAGAAGTACGGGAAGAACAACAAAAATGAGTCTGAGAAGGTCTTTATTTGTCTGATACGCCATAACAAATCCGCCCACAAGCATAATGGGTACGGGCAGGATTGATTTGAGTGTACTGAGAATTACATCGTGCACCTGACGGACATCGTTAGTAGTTCTTGTCATAAGAGATGATACACCGATTTTGTCAACATCACACTGAGAAAGATGCGCAACCTTTTCAAAAACATTATTTCTGATACCGTTTGCATAATTTACAGATGTCTTTGTTGAAAAATAAGTATTAAGAAGTGACATACATCCGCATACAACGGACATCACAAGCATAATTCCGCCATACATCAGGATTTTATTCATATCTTCACCGAGAATACCCTTACTCATTATCTGTTTTGTAAAAATCGGAAGGGATATTTCAAGTATTGCATACAAAGCGGAACAGATCATTGAAAGAATCAATGTTTTTCTGTAAGGCTTGAGCATTCTGAAAATTCTTATCATATTTTCACGTCCGTTTATAAATTCAAAAGCAATATGCCATAATTATTTCAATTATAGCATATTGCTTCATATTATTCAAGTATTTAATTAATCGAGTTCGAATGCGCCTGTATAAAGCTGATAATATTTACCCTTTTCTGCAATAAGTTTTTCGTGATTGCCACGCTCAATTATTCTGCCCTTATCAAGAACCATAATGACATCTGAATTCTTGACGGTGGAAAGTCTGTGAGCAATAACAAAAACTGTTCTGCCGTGCATAAGAGCATCCATACCGCGCTGAACGATTACTTCTGTTCTTGTATCGATTGAAGAAGTAGCTTCATCGAGAATCATAACGGGAGGATCTGCAACTGCAGCTCTTGCAATTGAAATGAGCTGACGCTGTCCCTGAGAGAGTCCGCTGCCGTCACCCTCAAGAACTGTATTGTAACCGTCGGGGAGCATTCTGATAAAGCCGTCTGCGTTTGCAAGTTTTGCTGCTGCAATACATTCTTCATCTGTTGCATCAAGTTTACCGTAGCGGATATTATCCATAACAGTACCCGTGAAGAGATTTACATCCTGAAGAACGATACCCATTGAACGACGCAGGTCTGCTTTTCTGATTTTATTGATATTTATGCCGTCATAACGGGTTTTACCGTCTGCAATATCATAGAATCTGTTGATAAGATTTGTGATTGTTGTTTTACCGGCACCGGGAGCACCGACAAAAGCAACTTTCTGACCGGGTTCAGCATAGAGTGAAACATTATTAAGAACTGTTTTGCCTTCAACATAAGCGAAGTCAACATCATCAAGAACAATGTCACCTTTAAGCTGTGTATATGTAACAGTTCCGTCTCTGTGAGGATGTTTCCATGCCCACTCGCCTGTTCTTTCTTCGCATTCTGTGATGTTGCCGTTTTTATCTGTCTTAGCATTGACAAGAGTAACGTAACCTTCGTCTGTCTCAGAAGATTCATCAATAAGGCTGAAAATTCTTTCCGCACCTGCCATAGCCATTGCAATAGCATTTATCTGCTGTGAAATATGAGAAATAGGCATTACAAAGCTTCTTGACATTGTAAGGAATGATGCAATTGCACCGAGTGTTATAGGTTCATCTTCAAAACCGAAGAGCGTAAGGTTTGTTACCCCCTTGATTGCAAGAATACCGCCGAGAATTGCAAGTCCTACATAAAGAATGTAGCCGATATTGTTCATAATAGGACCGACAATATTACCGTATGTATTGGCTGTAGTCATATTATGACAAAGTTCGCCGTTTCTTAAGTCAAATTCTTCTTTGTTTTTATCTTCGTGGCAGAAAACCTTGACAACTTTCTGTCCGTTGATCATTTCCTCAATAAAGCTGTTTACAGAAGCAACGGAACGCTGCTGTTTCATAAAGAACATACCGCTTTTTTTGCCGATAAAACCGATGATTCTTGTTATTACAAAAAGGAATACGACAACATAAAGTGTAAGCCATACGCTCTGACGGAGCATTGAGAAGAATATTGACACAATTGTTACAAGAGATGACATTGCCTGCGGCACAGACTGAGAAATCATCTGTCTGAGGGCGTCTGTATCGTTTGTATAAAAACTCATTGTATCGCCGAAGTTGTGAGCATCAAAATATTTTATGGGAAGAGTCTGCATATGGGCAAACATTCTGTCTCTGATTTTTTTAAGAATACCCTGAGAAACATTTGACATTATTCTGTTGTAAAGCAGACCTGCAAGGGCTCCGCCTAGGAAAAGACAAGCTATTTTGCAGAGTGCAACAAAAAGGTCTGAGAATCCTACCGCAGAATCGGGAAGAAGCATAGGTGCAATGTAATCATCAATAAGTGTTTCAAGGAAAAGTGAAGAAGCTACACTTGCAATTGAACTCAGGATGATGAAAACAAAAACAAAAATCAGATGAAACTTGTATTCACTGAAATATCCGAAAAGTCTCCTGACTGTATCTTTATTGATTTTCACATCGGGTTTTGCAACCATTCCGCCTCGTCTTCCGGGACCTCCCATTGGAGGCATCTGACGTGCTTTTTCATCAGCCATTGTTGTCATCTCCTTTCTTCTGTGATTCATATACTTCTTTGTAAATGCTGCTTGTTTCAAGCAATTCATTATGTGTACCCACGGCAGAAATTTTTCCGTCATCAAGAACAATTATTCTGTCTGCATCCTGAACCGAGGAAACACGCTGCGCAATGATAATTTTTGTGGTTTCGGGAATTTCTTCTCTGAAAGCTTTTCTTATTGACGCATCAGTTGCTGTATCAACAGCGCTTGTTGAGTCATCAAGAATAAGAATCTTAGGTTTTTTGAGAAGTGCACGTGCTATGCAAAGACGCTGTTTCTGACCGCCTGAAACATTGGCACCGCCCTGCTCGATATAAGTATCATATCCATCGGGGAATTTCTGAATAAATTCATCTGCACAAGCAAGTTCACAAGCCTTTCTGATTTCTTCATCAGTTGCATCTTCTTTACCCCAGCAGAGGTTTTCTTTGATTGTGCCTGAGAAAAGGACATTTTTCTGAAGAACCATTGCAACTTCGTTTCTCAGAGATTCGAGTGAATAATCACGAACATCTGTACCGCCGACTCTGACACTACCCTCTTTTACATCATAAAGTCTGGGAATAAGCTGAACAAAAGTTGATTTTGATGAACCTGTACCGCCAATAACACCCACAGTTTCACCTGATGCGATTGAAATATTAATATTGTCAAGACAGAGTTTATCTGCATTTTTTGAATATGAGAAATCAACATTTTCAAATACAATTGAACCGTCTTTTACAGTTGTTTCAGCATCAGCCTTTTCAGCAATATCGCTCTTCTCATCAAGCACTTCAACAATTCTCTCTGCGCTTGCCTTTGACATTGTCATCATAACAAAAATCATTGAAACAAACATAAGGCTGTTGAGAAGCTGAGATGTGTATGTAAACAGACTCATAAGTTCGCCCGTTGTAAGCTCTGTTGCACCTGTATCAACAATAAGTTTTGCACCAAACCAGGAAATAAGCATTGTGCAGACATAAACACTCATCTGCATAAGAGGTGCATTGAATGCGATTGTTTTTTCTGCTTTTACAAAGTCATTGTAGATACTGCCTGAAATATTCTGGAATTTTTCAATTTCAAAATTCTGTCTGTTGAATGATTTTACAACACGGATACCTCTTACATTTTCTTCAACAACTGAATTGAGTTTATCATAAGTTTTGAAAACTCTCTTGAAAAGAGGATGTGCTTTTCTGATGATAAGGAACATTCCGAGAAGAAGGAACGGAACAACACAAAGGAAAACAGAAGCGAGTTTTGCATTGATACCGAATGCGAAAGCAAAACTAAAAACGAACATCATAGGGCTTCTTACAGCCATTCTGATAATCATCATAAATGACTGCTGAACATTATTTACATCAGTTGTAAGTCTTGTAACAAGGCTTGCAGTTGAAAATTTATCAATATTTGAGAAAGCAAAGTTCTGAATACTGTAAAACATATCGTGTCTTAAGTTTTTTGCAAAACCTGCACTGGCAACAGCACATGTTCTGCCTGCAACACTGCCGAAGAACATTGAAATAAGCGCACAGACAAGCAATGCAACACCCATTTTGAGAACATAGTTCATTCCGTCATCGCCGCCGACATTTATGCCGTTATCAATAAGGCTTGCCATAAGAAGAGGAATGACAACCTCCATAATAACTTCACCGATAACAAAAACAGGAGTAAGAATTGTGCTGCGCATATACTCTCTGATACATTTTGCAAGTCGTTTTATCATATGCATTTTCTCCTTTATATATTTATATTAATATTATAAAAATCTGTATTTATTAAATTATACTCTTATGCTTTGCAAGTGTCAATAAAAAGAAACAAGCAGGATGTAAAAATATACACCCTGCAAAGATTTTTTTTTGATATGAATTACCAAGCAATGTTATAATATTTTGTTTCGCTGAAAAGTGTTGCATCAAGGTCAGTTGTAATGATCTTGATTTTTGCTTCCTTGAGAAGAAGATTACCGTTAACAGTTGTCTGATATGAAACAACCTGACCGTCAGGAGTGATTGTTGCAGAAGCTGTACAGTTTGTGAATTTAACTTCAACATTACTTCTGTCAACAGTTGCGCCCATACCGGGAGCATATGTATTCATAACATCATCAACAGTCATAAACTGGAAGATCTTACCGTAAGGACCTGACATCTCAGGATTTGACATATCATTCATTGCAATTGTGATTACATAGTTACCTGTGCTGTCCACACCGCCCTGAATTGATTTGATATCTGCAAGTGTAAGTGCTGAAACAAAATCTGCACCGTCAGGTGAAACATGAGTTTTGGCTGCAGCTGTATCACCCTTTGCAATAGGAGTTTCAACAACCTCATTTGAAAGATATTTATCTTTAGCTACACCGACATAAGCATCACCGAGAGGGTTTGAAAGCTTGATGTCTACTGTCTGAGTCTGTTTTGACTTTGTCATTGCGGGAGTGTCTGTCTTGAGCTTGTTAACTGCTGTATTGAAGAAGTTGAGCCATTCTTCATCTGATGCAGGAGCAGTTGAAGGAAGATTTTCAGTATCAACATTCTGCATTGCATTACTGTCTGTGTTTGTTGAACCGCCCTGGTTTCCTGTTGCACCGGGAGTCACGGTATTGCCCGTATTGGTGCCTGTCTGAGTGCCGCCCTGCTGCATTGTTCCTGCATTTCCCTGAGGTGCACTCTGCAATGAATTGCCGCCCATATTACCTGAAACACCCATAAGACCTACAATTGAAACTGCGAGAATACATAAACCTACCGCAAGAATACCCACAAGAAGACCTGTGGTTACACCGTCGCCGCCTCTGTTATAAGATTTGACATTTTTTCTTCTGTTCCCTGCCATTTTGTTCTCTCCCAATAAAATTCTTTTATATTAAATGATATGATACCACATATTTTCTCATTTGTAAATTGTTTTTTTTATTTTGGCGAATCATTTTGCAAGTTTTTGCAATAAAAAGAAAGTCACCGGAGTTAACCGGTGACCATTTTTATTAATAGTTTGTTCTCTGCGGAAGAGGAGTATCTGAGATTTTAATGAAATAACCCTCATATACTGCAAATTCGTCTTCATTTATACCAAGAAGAGCGAAACCGTTTGTCATATCTGTAATCTGCACCATTGTGTAGCAGGGAGGATATTCAAACTCACCGTTTTCATAATGTGATTCTGTAATGATAATTGTCCAACCTTCACCATTTGAAGCCTGCACCTTTTCACGGCAGACTTTATTTGTATAACCTGCAACACCTTCAGCATATTTGTCTTCACCGACAACAAAGCCTACTTCGCCATTCTCATTGATTGAAAGATATACCGGCATAGGTGAATCCTTCATTTCAAATAAGCCTACAATCTGAGAGAATGTGCCTCTTATTTCTGCAAGTTTTTCTGCTGTATCAAGGAATCCTTCTGAACATTTATTAAGATATTCAATTGCAAGGAATGTTTCACAGTAAGGATCTGCTTCAAATGCAATCATTCCGTTTGCATAATTGCAGTAATCAGCATAATCTGCCTTCTGGCGGAAACGGCTGTCTCTGTTTTCAAGTGCAACATATGCAAGAGCTTCCGAATACTTGCCCTCAGCAAAGAATGCAGTAAATTCACCGTATTCCTTATCAAGCTGTGCAGCAGCTGCTTCTTCTGCAGCTTTCTGCTCTGCTTCAATTCTGATAGCATCAATTCTTGCATATTCTGACTGTGCAATACCGTTGATTACAACAGCAGCAACAATCATAACAAGAGTCAGTATCATTGAAATAGTTCTTGACTTGTTATTTGCATTGTTTTTCTTTGTTATGATTCCGGGAACAACAATAAGAGCAACAGATACTATCAGAAGAATAACTGCAAGAACTGCATATTTTGTAATACTGTCATACTGTGAAAGTGTGCCTAAGAATGCAAATGCAACAAGAGAGCCTATTGCATAACCGATACCTGCAAGAAATCTTATAACATTAAGAATCTTGAAGATTGCAGGAATTTTTACACTTTCTGAACAGTTGGGACATTTTGAACAACCCATAACAAGCTGCATACCACAATGAGCACAGAAATTCTTTGACTGATTTTTCTTTACACCGCAGACTTTGCAGATTTTGTCTTCACTGGGATTGCCGCAATTTGTGCAATACATAAAACCTCTCCTTTTTATATGGGATAGACTCATTATAGTCTCCGATTCATCAATCGTCAATAGCAAACAAGAATTATTTACAGCACAAACTTATTTATCCGCATAAATCTTCAGTATATTGACTTTAATTTTTGTGTGATATATAATGTTTTAAGATTATTATATAACTATAAACGGAGAATAAATATGGAAAACACCAAAAGCAAGGTTCTTTCAGGTCTTATCTGGAAGTTTGCAGAAAGAATATCGGCACAAGTTGTTACATTTGTGGTATCTGTTATTCTCGCAAGACTTCTGGCGCCCGATGCATATGGTCTTATCACACTTGTTATGATTTTCATAACATTTGCAAACTGTATTGTTACAAACGGTTTCGGTAATGCTCTTATCCAGAAAAAGGATTCGGACAATCTTGATTTCTCTACCGTTCTGTATTTTCAGACCGGCGCATCAATTGTTCTTTATCTGATTCTTTTCTTCACAGCCCCGCTTATTGCATCTTTCTACGGAGAAGGATACGAATTACTTACCCCTGTACTCAGAGTAATGGGTATAAGAATCCCACTTACATCAATAAATAATGTTCAGCAGGCATACGTCGGCAAAAAAATGATTTTCAGAAAGTTTTTTCTTTCCACAATCGTCGGCACAGTTGTTTCTGCTGTTGTAGGTATTTATATGGCATATGCGGGATACGGTGTATGGGCACTTGTAGGACAGTATCTCACAAACACACTTATGGGTACTGTTATTCTTGCTTTCACAATCCATTGGAAGCCTGAACTGAGATTCTCATGGTCAAGACTCAAAACACTCTTCAGATACGGCTGGAAGCTCCTTGTTGCAGGTCTTATCGGTGAAATTTACAATGAACTGCGTCTGCTTGTTATAGGCAAACTTTACACAAACAATGACCTTGCATTCTTTGATAAAGGTAAACAGATTCCCAACATCATTGTTACAAACATCAACACAACAATTTCAAATGTTCTCTTCCCTGCCATTTCAAATGCACAAAGCAATCCCTCTGATGTAAAGAATATGGTAAGACGATCAATCAGAACAACCACATACATTATGTGTCCGCTTATGTTTGGTCTTGCAGTTGTTGCTGAGCCTCTTATTACATTGCTTCTTACTGAAAAATGGCTCCCCTGCGTACCTTATCTGCAGATTTACTGTATCGCATTCGCTTTTGAACCGATTCAGACAGCAAATCTTCAGGCTATAAAAGCAGTGGGCAGAAGTGATATTCTCCTTAAACTTGAAATCATTAAAAAAGGTTCAGGATTTGCAATTCTTTTAGCTGTAATGTGGCACAGTGTTGAAGCAATTGCATTAAGCCTTCTTGCAACAACTCTTATTGCTTCAATCGTCAACACTCTGCCGAATAAAAAGCTTATAGGGTACAGCTATAAAGAGCTTGCCATTGATTTGTCAGGAGGTATTATTCCCTCAACAATTATGGCTGTGGCTGTTTACTTTATCGGCTCACTTCTGACTCTCAGCCCTCTTCCTCTTATGATTATTCAGGTTGCAGCAGGCGGTGTGATTTATCTTCTTATTTCTGTAATTTTCAAAATTGAAGCTTTCACATACCTGAAAAAAACTGCAATGGAATTTCTTTCTTCTTTCCTGAAGAAAAAATCAGCTTGAAAAAGGTGATATAATGAACGGTTTTTATAAACTTCTGAACCTTATAATGGTTCTGGCAACAAAATTTTTGCCAAGAAAAAAGATAATAATTTTTGAGGCAAATCCTGATTTTGCAGACAACACATACTGGTTTTTCAGATATCTTGCAGAAAATACAGATGTGCTCAAAAGATACAAATCTGTATGGCAGGTCAGTGAAGCATCAAAAGCAAAAGATGAACTCTGCGGTATAAAAATCAAATGCTTTGTAAAAAAGCCTGAAACATTCTCTCAGTGGTTCACACATCTCTATTACCGCTGTAATGCAAAGTTCATTATTGACTGCAATGCTTATGTCCACAAGAAACACAAGAATCAGAAACGTGTTTTCCTCGGTCACGGTATGCCTCTTAAAATCGTCAAATCATACGATCTGCTCAAAGGCGAAGTTGATATGAACACAATCACAACTTACAACCTTAACGAGCATTTCTATGATATCGGTGACAAAGATGAAGAAATGAGAAACTTCGGCTATTGCAGAACTGATATCCTTCACAAACACAAAGGAATAAGAACAGACAGAGATAAAACATACATTGTATGGATGCCGACATACCGTCAGCACGCAAGTACCGGTCATCTGAGAATTGAAAACAACTTCCCTCTGGGGCTTCCCGTTATCAAATCTCACGAGCAGATGGCTGAAATCAATGAATATCTCAAAGAAAACAATACTGTTCTTTATCTCAGACCTCATCCTGCTCAGGACGTAAGCATTATGAAGCTTGACGAAATGAGCAACATCATAATTGCTGACAATAAATATCTCGGTGAAAAGCAGATTTACGATTTCCTTACAGAAACTGATGCTCTCATCACAGACTACTCTTCTGTTTATTATGACTATCTTATGATTGAGCGTCCCATTGCACTTGCGATTGAAGACCTTGAAGAATTCAGCGCAAAATGGCCGATGATGTTTGATGATTTCAAAGCAAATTACAAAACACCGTATCTTTACACAATTGACGACCTCAAGCTCTTTATAAAAAATGTAGCAACAGACAATGATACACACAAAAAAGAGCGTGATGAAGCAAAAATCAGATTTTATGACTACAGAGACGGTAAAACCTGTGAAAGAGTTTATAACTTTATGAAAACAGAATACGGCTTATAAAAAAATTTGAGGACTGCAAAAAAAGCAGTCCTGATTATTTTTATTCATCTTTGAAAGCGGTTGAGTTCATTGCAAAACGAAGAACATTTGCGGCGCTTCTCTGAATCTCTGCAAGAGTTATGCCGCCCTTGTCAAGCTTCTTAAGAAGTGTGCCGTCAGGCTTTCTTCTGCCGTTTCTGCCACCACCGGGCATAAGCACATCAACCTGAGCACGGACTCTGTATGCCTGGTCACAGACATCTTTGAAATCGGGACTTCTGCCCTTTTTTGTCCACCAGTCTGTCATAACATTGCCCTGATAATTCCATTCACCTCTGAGAATTGAAGTACAAAGGTCATAGTTGAAATAACTCCATACACCGTTTATCTTGTTGTATGATGTCATAATATTTTCAGGAGCTGCTTCCTTTATACAGATTTCAAAGCCCTTGAGATAGATTTCTCTGAGTGCTCTTTCAGACACTCTTGAATCGTTGATTGTTCTTTTGTATTCCTGATTATTACAAGCAAAATGCTTGGGACAAGCGGAGCCGCCGAAAGTCTGAATTCCGCTGACAGCCGCAGCACCGATTTTACCTGTAAGATAGGGGTCCTCTGAATAATATTCAAAGTTTCTGCCGCAAAGAGGATTTCTCTGAATATTCATACCGGGAGCAAGAAGCACATCACTACCCTTTGACTTCATTTCTTCTGCAACAAGGGAATGAACTTCTTTTACTGCTTTGCAATCAAATGTTGAAGCAAGAAGTGTGCCGATGGGAATAAGTGAGCAAGATGCACGAAGTCTGATACCTGAAGGTCCGTCAGATGTTGTGACAGCAGGAATACCTTTGTTTCTGAGTGATTCGAGAACACCGCAGAAAACAGCTGCATTACCTGGGGCACCGAGGACACTGCCCATTGTGTAGTCGCCTCTTGTGAGTGCTTCAAGCTCAGTATTGTCAAGCTGAGCAATAAAGTCATTCATTGAAACATTGCCGTTTTTTACATCAGTAAGTTTATAGCCTCTGTCACCTGTAAAAGGTATTGCGTCGGGAAGATTGTCAAGAATTCTGACTTTGAGGTCTGTTGTTCTGCTGCTGCAAGGTCTGATTACAGCTTTGATTTCTCCGTTTATTTCTTCCGAAGTCATAACACCGAAGGATTTTTCGGGAGGGAGACATTCTGTATGCTGTGATACAACATATGTTTTTTCGTTGTAGTATGAATAGACTTTCTCGGCATCGCGTACGTCAGAACCGAGGAAAAATTCGTATTCGCCCTTTTCTAAAACATAAGCGGACTTAAAGCCTGTTTTTCCGCTGTCATCATATGATGCGAGCTGATAAAATGACACTTCTGATGTAAAATTTTCACTTTCATCAGATGCAAGAAGGTCTGATTTACCGAATGCTACAAGCTCTCTTGAAGGATTACCGAGCTTTCCTACAGGCTTTTTAAGATAAAGCTGATATACACCTTTACCGGCTGTTTTGCCTGAGTTTCTGACAGAAACATCAAATGCAAAACCATCATCATTACCGTTTACACCGTTGCATTTAAGTTCAAATTCTGTGTAGCTGAGACCGTAACCGAAAGGATACATAACTGAATCTTTACCGAATGTTTCAAAATAACGGTATCCAACATAAATATCTTCAGCATAATAATTGTAATTTTTACCGCCGAAGTGCTTTGCGCTCGGATAAGAACTGTATGAATCAGCAATTGTAGATGTAAGCTTTCCAGAGGGAGAAACTTTACCTGAAAGCACATCAGCAACAGCATTACCGCTTTCCATACCGCCCTGCCATACAATAAGCACAGCACCGATTTTGTTTTTATATCTTTTCAGCCATGACATATCAATGAGGCTGCCGATATTGAGAAGAAGCACAACTTTATCGAATGATGCAGTTACAGAATCGAGCAACACTTTTTCATCATCTGTGATGTAATAACTGCCCTTTTCAAGAACATTTTCTCTGTCTTCACCTGATGATCTGCCGATAACAACAACTGCACAATCTGATTTCTTTGCAGCATCTGCAACCATTATATCATTAACGGGCATTTCAGGATAAAATCTCGGCCACATACCCCATACAGAGTCATTTATGATGTTTGAATCACACCATTTCTCATATACAGCTGCAAGATCTTCGTTAAGTTCAAGATTCTCACAATTTCTGATACCTTCAATAAGATTTACTGCATAAGGTCTGTTTACATCACCTCCTGAGCCGTATCCTGTATAGAACCAGTTATACTGAACTCTGCCGAAAAGAGATACTTTGCAATTCTTTTCAAGAGGAAGAATACCGTTATTCTCAAGCATAACAGTACCTTCTGCGGCAACTCTGCGCAATGTGTCCTGCATCTGCTTTGTATATGTTTTTTCTGCAGCGGCTCTTTCTGTTTTCTCCTGAGCTACACTGCTGAATCCTGCATATACCTTACCTGCAAAATCAACAATTTTAGTTTTAATATCAGACATAAAATCACCTATCTATAATTTCAGCACTCTCATTTTCAAGAGAGTGCCGTATGTTTTTTAATCAATTATTCCGAACTGACGGAGATTTGAGAGAAAATCGTTTACATCTTCTGTTACGGTTTCTCTGTCAACATCATATTCAAGAAGGAATTTTTCAATGATATATTCTTCATTATCAGCTTCGGGAAGAAGATTCCAGATAAAAGCTCCCGTTTCTGTCATGGGGAACAGACCCTTGAACTCTGCACCGGTTCTGCCTATGGGCACAAGAACATATTCGCCTGCTATTTCTCTGAGCACAAATTCTTTTTTAATTATCATTTCTGTCATCTCCGAATTCTTTTATAAATTCTTTTACAATAGCTTTCATCATTTCGCATACGTAATCAGGTTTACCGTTGAAGGAGCCTGTTTCAGTATAACACATCGCAGCACAAACATTACATACAGGTTTGTATGCACAGGAAAGACATTCTGCGGGCAATCTGATTTTTGCTGTTTCTGCTGCAATATATTTCCACGCAGAATCAAAACCGTTATCATTTAATGATATTGCAGGCTCTGTCATCATTCCGCAGGGCATCATTTTGCCGTCATATGTAATCCAGAAACTGCTTTTACCCGCTCTGCAACGGCTTCCCTCACCCTCTGCATCAGGTTCGCACTCAGGCGGATACAAAGACATCATAGATCTTGCTCTTTCCCTGAGTTTATCACCTGAAAAAGTGAGTTTTCTGCAAAGAACAGTATTTTTCGCAGCATCGTCTGCACTGAGTCTTGCTTCATTTTCACCCGTTTCTCCTTTTGCTCTGAGTGACGGGTACATATAGGATGCAGGCTTGACTATAAGATTATGTTCCTTTGCGAAAGTGTAGATATCTTCAGTATCTGCACTGTTATATCTGTTGAATCCGCAATTGAGCCTTATCTGAATATCCATTTCTTTAAGTCTCAGAATATTCTTTTTTACAGCATCAAACTTATCATTCTCACAGAGATTTATATATGTATCTCTTTTTCCGCCGTAAAGAGAAATATTGACTCTCGCAGGGGGATATTTTTCAAAAAGAGAAAAGATTTTTTCATTAAACAAACTTCCGTTGGAGTTAATGGAAATCATAAACCCCATTTTTGAAAGAGCTTCATAAAGCACATCAAAATCAGGTCTGAGAAGAGGCTCACCACCTGTCAGGAGAAGAAAAAGAGTTCCTGCTTTTTTTGCATCTTCTGCAATACTGATCCATTCCTCAGTTGAAAGCTCCTTATCTTTTGATGTATCAGTACAATGAACATAGCACATTTTGCAATTGAAATTGCATTTACGTGTAAGCTCAAAACTACCTGAAACGGGCACACACATTGCGGCACCTTTATTGTGAAGATATGCCGATATACGGGGTTCAACTTCTGTCATTATGACACCTCCGAAGACACAATCTGCACAAACATAATGATGCTTTCACCGTTTTTATAATGCCCGGCAGGCATCTGCTTTATCTCATCTTTTGCAAGACCGTCTTCAAACGTTACACGGTATGTTTTACCGCTTGTAAACTGAGCATCTTTATAATCTTTGAAGTACACGACAATATTTTCGGAAATATCCTTTCCCGAAACATTCTTTATGTTGATAATTCCGTCAGCACCGCTGAATTCAAACTTATCTGAATGTACAGTGGGCTCTTCTGTAAAATATGCCTCTTTACTGATATCATAGCCGAAAAATCCTGCGTTATTGTCAAGATACAAAGCTCCGTTTTCTTCTGCTACAATGCAGGATTCACCGGGTGGCAATGTTGTAACTTTATATAAATGCTCGATTCCGCCGGGAAAAGATGCTTTTATTTCTGCATACTGAAGAGTTTTTAATGCATTATTAACAACAACGATACCTGCAACGCCATTTTCAAGGCTTAATGCTGAAGAAACTGATATTCCCATTACTTCGGGAATATGAGGTACTGTTATTTCACTTACGATTTCTGCCTGAGTTGAAGGTTCTTCGTCAGGCTGACTTTTGCAGGATGAAAAAGTAAATATTACAGCAATTATAAGAATTGCCGATGTAATATATTTTTTCATTCCGTTCACCTGCCTTGATCATTTATATTATTATATATTAATTTATACTAAAAATCAATATCATAAAAATTCATCTGCAATAGGATTTTTCACAAAAGATGTAATTTCTTTTCCCATACTGATAGCAAGCCATAATTTTATATATACAGCAGGAAAACTGCACTCATATAAGGCATTGACACCAAGTTTTTCATACTCTTTTGATGAAAGATATGTTGTGCCCTTGGGTACATTCACAACAAATACGGGGACAGAGTGTTTTTTTGCATTTTCGCAGAAATTTTTCAGAGCCGACGATGATGTATTAAGCGTCCCGCTGTGATAAGGACGAAGAATTACTGCTTTATAACGTGAAACATCGTGCTTGAAAGATTCTCCCGGTAATACAGATACGACGAGAATGTCTGAATTATCAGAGAAACGTCCGTCTGAGATTTTTTCACCGCTATGTGACACTGAATATTCTGAATTAAGAGATGTTTCCCCGTCAAAATAAGCATAGGGCTGTGAATCAACGCTGAAAACACAATCATCTGCTTCTCGATGAGAAATTACTCTTGTTGCTGAATGTATATGTGTGTATTCATTCTTGTTTTTATAACTTATAAAAACACCTTTACCTGCTTTTGCGGTTATAAATTCTGTTGCAGCAATGAAATTATCTGTGCCGTTTGCTCTTTCATCTTCAAGGGGATAATTGCTTGAAACCAGCACAACGGGAATTTCTGTTTTTACGCAATATGCTAATGCTGCGGCAGTATACTGCAATGTGTCGCTACCGTGAGTGACAATAATACCGTCATATCTGCCAACATTGTCTGAAACGCATTTTATAAGCTGATTGAGATTTTCGGCACAAAGATTTTCACTGAGAATCGAATAAGGCTCGGTTGTATCAAACTCAACATCGGAATTGCTTTTTTCTCTGAATTTTTTCAAAAGAAGATATTTCATATCGTCAGACGGAGAAATCCAGCCGTCTGAAACAGCACTTCCTATTGTACCGCCCGTAAAAACAACAAGAATTTTCATTTTATCACCACACACAGATATGCAAAATTTCGGGTAGCCGAAAGACCACCCGAAATTATTATTACATTTTAACTACAATATTAACGAGTTTGCCCTTTACATAAAGTTCTTTGACAACCTGTTTGCCGTCAATAATTTCTTTAACTGCGTCAACATCCTTTGCAGCTGCAATAGCATCTTCATTTGAAATATCGGTTGCAACATTAATTCTTGCCTTGATTTTGCCGTTAACCTGAACAGCAATTTCAACTGTTGCATCAACGCACTTAGCTTCGTCAAATTCAGGCCATGACTGGTCTGTAACAGCACCACCGAAGCTCATCTGTTCCCACATTTCCTCTGTAACGTGAGGAGCAAAGGGATTGACAAGAAGAAGGAGTGATTTGAGTTCAGCCTTGTTGATTGAACCCTTTGCATAAATCTGGTTAAGAAGAGTCATAAGAGCAGCAATAGCAGTATTGAACTTCATTGCTTCGATATCTTCTGAAACTTTCTTGATTGTCTTGTGCATTGAGCTTGAAAGCTCTGCAGAATATTCGTCACCGTCTGTAACGATTTCAAGAAGGTTCCAGATTCTGTCTACAAATCTCTTACAGCCCTTTACGCTGTCTTCACTCCAGGGCGCTGCCTGTTCATAGTCACCCATAAAGAGTACGTAAGTACGGAGAACGTCTGCACCCATTGAGTCAACAACTTCGTTGGGATCAATAACGTTGCCTCTTGACTTACTCATCTTTACACCGTCAGGTCCGAGGATAAGTCCCTGAGCTGTTCTCTTTGCATAAGGTTCTGCATAAGGAACTTCACCAAGGTCATAGAGGAACTTATACCAGAATCTTGAATAGATAAGATGTCTTGTAACATGTTCCATACCACCGTTATACCAATCAACAGGCATCCAGTATTTAAGCTTTTCACTGTCTGCAAAAACATTTTCGTTCTTGGGATCGATATATCTGAGGAAGTACCATGATGAACCTGCCCACTGAGGCATTGTATCTGTTTCTCTCTTTGCAGCGCCACCGCACTTGGGACAAGTACAATTTACGTAGCTGTCAATCTTTGCAAGGGGGCTTTCACCGTCTGAACCGGGTTCAAAGTTCTCAACATTGGGAAGACGGAGAGGAAGCTCTTCGTAACGAACAGCAACCATACCGCACTTTTCACAATGAACGATGGGAATGGGTTCACCCCAGTATCTCTGACGGTTGAATGCCCAGTCCTTCATCTTGTACTGAACACCGCCTTCACCGATACCCTTCTCCTGAAGAACATCGATCATCTTTGCGATTGAATCTGCTTTATTTGTGAAACCATTGAGGAAGTCTGAGTTGACCATTTCACCGTCGCCTGCATAAGCTTCAACAGAAATGTCACCGCCCTTGATAACTTCAATGATATCAATACCGAATTTCTTTGCGAAATCGTAGTCACGGCTGTCGTGTGCAGGTACAGCCATAATTGCGCCTGTACCGTAACCCATCATAACATAGTCTGATATGTAAACGGGGATTTCCTTACCGTTTACAGGGTTTACTGCTGTAAGACCGTCGATGCAGACACCTGTCTTATCTTTAACAAGCTGAGTTCTTTCAAACTCTGTCTTCTTGCTGCATTCTTCACGGTATGCCTTGATAGCATCCATATTGCCGATTTTATCAGCGTACTTATCAATAATGGGATGCTCGGGAGCAATAACCATAAATGTTACACCGAAAAGTGTATCGGGACGTGTTGTGTAAATCTTGAGCTGTTCATCAATACCCTTGATTGAGAAATTAACGAAAGCACCTCTTGACTTACCGATCCAGTTAACCTGCTGAAGCTTGATGTTGGGAAGGTAATCAACTTCTTCCAGACCTTCAAGAAGCTTGTCTGCATATTCTGTGATACGAAGATACCATACGTCCTTTGACTTCTGAACAACATCGCTGTGGCAGATGTCACACTTACCGCCCTGAGAGTCTTCGTTTGAAAGAACAACCTTACATGAAGGACAGTAGTTTACAAGAGTCTTATCACGGAAAGCAAGACCATTTTCAAACATCTTGAGGAAAATCCACTGTGTCCACTTGTAATAACCTTCTTCAGTTGTGTCGATAACCTTTGTCCAGTCAAATGAGAAACCTACTCTCTTGAGCTGTGAAGTGAACTTTTCAATGTTTGTATCTGTTACCTGACGAGGATGAATACCTGTCTTGATAGCATAGTTTTCTGTGGGAAGACCGTAAGCGTCAAAACCAATTGGGTAAAGAACATTGTATCCCTGAAGTCTTCTCTTTCTTGAAATAACTTCAAGACCGCTGTATGCCTTGATGTGACCTACGTGCATACCTGCTCCGCTGGGATAAGGGAATTCTACAAGCCCGTAGAACTTAGGTTTTGAGTAGTCATCTGATGCATTGAATACACCTGATTCTTCCCATCTTTTCTGCCATTTTGCCTCGGCAGACTTAAAATCGTAATTCATTATAAAAATCTCCTTTGAGAAATTATTCACTGATAAAGTCTGTTAT
>JAZUCO010000166.1:0-3326 GCA_045639185.1 Acutalibacteraceae bacterium | reverse complement strand
GCAAGAATTTCCTGTCTTGAATGAACTTCAAGGGGAGTAAAAATGTGATGCTTTTCAAACAGATCAAGATTCTTCTGAGCTGTGTAATGAGGAATTGCATCTGCAGTTGTCTTGAGGTTGAGAAGACCTCTCTTTTCTGCTTCCTTTACCCATGCTTCATCGTAGCCGTTGCCGTTGAAGATAATTCTTGCGTGATTTCTGAATTCACGACGAATAATATGGCTTACAGCCTTGTCGATATCATCAGATTTTTCAAGATAATCTGCAAACTGAGAGAAAGACTCTGCAACGATTGTATTCATAACAATGTTGGGGTCTGCTATTGAATAGTTCGAACCGAGCATACGGAATTCAAACTTGTTACCTGTGAATGCAAAGGGAGAAGTTCTGTTTCTGTCTGTTGTGTCCTTTGTAAAGTCGGGAAGAACGTCAACACCTGTCTTCATAGCGACTTTCTGAGGACCTTCAACGTCATCTTCCTTGTTGATAAGTGCCTGGATAATCTTTGTAAGGTCATCACCAAGGAATATTGACATAATTGCAGGAGGTGCCTCATGACCACCAAGACGGTTGTCGTTACCTGCACTTGCAACAGAAATTCTCATAAGGTCCTGATAATCATCAACAGCCTTTACAACTGCAGCAAGGATAAGCAGGAATATCTTATTTGACTGAGGATTCTTGCCGGGGTCAAGAAGATTTTTTCCGCTGTCTGTTGAAATTGACCAGTTGTTGTGTTTACCGCTTCCGTTTACGCCTGCAAAGGGCTTTTCGTGAAGAAGACATACAAGATTATGTTTCTTTGCAACCTTTTTCATGATTTCCATTGTGAGCTGGTTGTGATCGGTTGCGATATTTGTTGTTGAGAAAACGGGAGCTAATTCGTGCTGTGCGGGAGCAGCTTCGTTGTGCTCTGTCTTTGCAAGAATGCCGAGCTTCCAGAGTTCTTCGTTAAGGTCTTCCATATATGCCATAACTCTGGGCTTGATTGCACCGAAGTAGTGGTCATCCATTTCCTGACCCTTAGGAGGCTTTGCACCGAAAAGAGTTCTGCCTGTGATGACAATATCTTTTCTCTCTTCGTAAACCTTTCTGTCAATGAGGAAATATTCCTGTTCTGCACCGACAGTTGAGATAACTCTCTTTGTGTCAACACCGATAAGGTTGAGCACTCTTACAGCCTGCTTACTCAGCTCTTCCATTGAACGCAGAAGAGGAGTCTTCTTATCAAGAACTTCACCTGTATAAGAACAGAAAGCTGTGGGAATGCAAAGTGAATTCTCTTTAATGAATGCATATGAAGTGGGGTCCCATGCTGTGTAACCTCTTGCTTCAAATGTTGCTCTGTTACCGCCTGAGGGGAAACTTGATGCATCGGGTTCACCCTTGATAAGCTCTTTACCTGAGAATTCCATAATAACTTTTCCGCCGGGAGCGGGAGTGATGAAGCTGTCATGTTTTTCGGCTGTGATACCTGTCATAGGCTGGAACCAATGAGTATAGTGAGTTGCGCCCTTGCTGATTGCCCAGTCTTTCATAGCGTGAGCTACGGCATTTGCAAGAGTGATATCAAGCTCCTTGCCCTCTTCAACTGTCTTGTGAAGAGATTTGTAAATTTCTTTGGGGAGGGTTTCTCTCATTACCTCATCATTGAAGACGAGAGAACCGAACATTTCAGGTACGTTTTTTACTGCCATATCAGGAATTCTCCTTTAACAAAATAAAAGTGCCGATGTAATCATCAGCACTTCTGCTTATGATACGAATGCTATTATAAAACTAATAAAATATATTTGTCAATAGCAGTCATATATTTTTAGAATGTAGCATAAACAAGACAATCTGCAAAGTGAAAAATTGGTCAAAGTATATCATCAACCACAACTGTGAAACCAAATTCTTCAATCGGCTCCGACTCCCAGTCGCGTATAAGTTCAAAATGAACATAGAATTCACCCTGCTTCAGCGGTTTGATAACAAAAGTCTGCATTGCAGGTGCACCCACAATCATTTCAAGGGGAGGTTTTCCCGTATTATCAGCAGATGATTCTATTGTTTCGGTAATTTCAATTGCATTTTCTTCAGAAACGGTGCATCTCCACAGATATCCGCCACCGGAAGCACTTTTAAGCGGTCCGATTTTATAGGGCTGATTCTGCCATACAGAAATCTCTTTGAAACTGAAATAATCAATCTTTGCAGAAACACGCAGAATCATTCTTGCATCTGCCGCAGTGGTTTTGTTGTCAAAATCCACATCAAAGCCGAGAGGGTTTACAATTCTGACGTTTTCAAGCTGTGCTGAGACACGCAACACGAGTCGTGCATCAGATGCATTTATGTAACCGTCTGCATTTGCATCACCCATCATCTGCACCTGAAGAAAATCACAGTATTTACCCTCAAATTCAAGAGCAAATATATCTCCGCCCGTCACAACATTTCTGTCTTTTCCGTCATGGGGAATAAAAACTATTCTGCCTTTACCGTCTGTGCCTGACATCATACTTCTGACAGTTTCAACAGTTACCGTTGAGGCAAGATAAATTATTCCGCTGTTTGCAAGGCTGAATCTTTTAATATTTCCGTAAACGGGAGGCTGAAAATCAGTCTCAATCACAGGGATTTCATCTTTTTCATAAACCTTGTTATTCGGAAGATTGTTAAAAACAGAAAGTTCTTCTGTGCAGTTATCACGGGTAATACCCTCTGCCCTTACGCTGACTGCGGGATCCCCTTTACTCTTTATCACAAACGAATAAAAACTTGATATTGTTCCGAACCAGAGCTGTTCTGTATTGAATTCTGTTCTGTAGCCTGTGGGGGTCTCTGTGTGATTTTCGGCAAAGAACTCTCTGTATTCACAAGTCAGAACATCTTTATTGCAATCAATGTAAAGCACGAATTTTTCATAGCCGACATAAACATCCTGAACCAGAACATTCACATCTACCAGAATTGTTTCACCAAGAATATACTGCTGTCTGTAATTGTCAAGAGTTCCGATGCTGATGTGATTGGTATTCTGCCCGAAAACAAAATCTTCTGCCGAACCAGCAACAGAAAAACCGAATACAAGCACAACCGCCATCAGAACAGAAATGAATTTCCTCATTTTTATCACTCCTTACATAATTATAACACCGCAAACACCAAAAATGAATACAAAAAAAAGATAAAAAATATTTAATATTCTGTTTTAGAATTATAAGCGTTTTTATTTGTTGTAAAATAAACAATAATTTATTCGCAGAAATTAAAATAAAGCTTGTAGGGGCGTTAATCTAACGCCCGCTGCGCAGCAGAACGGCTTTGCCGTTAATTTT
>JAZUCO010000165.1:0-4444 GCA_045639185.1 Acutalibacteraceae bacterium | reverse complement strand
AAGTTCATAAAGCAGGTCTCCCATTACGTCAACGTTATAGGGAGTAATAATAAATGTGCTTTTTGCAATTTTTTTGATTTCGCCGTCGTTTGCATAAGCAACACCGCTGAGGAAGTCAAGCAGTCTTAATGCTTCATCCTTATTGGTGGATTCAAGATTGAGAACGATAGTTCTCTTTTCGTTGAGATTGTCTGCAATTTCTCTTGCATCGGAGAATTTTTCAGGTTTTGTAAGAACCACCTGAAGTTTTGCTGTTGTATGTATATCAACAACCTTACTTGAATGACCGACTGTGCTTTTGTAAGCAGGACGCTGAGGAGCAGGTCTTTCAAATGTTGCAAAACTGAATTCCTCTCTCACGGGAGAAGCCTGTTTTTTAGGAGTTTCAATTCTGCGCTTTGCAGTTTTTACTTCTTCTTCCATTGCTTCATCCTCTTCCTCTGTCATTTCATCATCTTCATCATAATCCGGTTCCGGTACATCCACATAACTTTTGATTTTATCCCAAATTCCCATCTGACATTATCCTCACTTTCATTTTATTTATATATTCTCGGCCCGAAAATAGCGGAGCCGACTCTTACAAGATTTGAACCGCAAAGAATTGCTTCTTCATAATCGCCTGACATACCCATTGAAAGTATGTCCATATTTACATTATCTCTGTTTTGAGCAGCTATGTCAATAAACAGTTTATACATTTCATCAAAAAATTTTCTCAATTCTGCATTATTTTCGCAAATAGGCGGAATTGTCATAAGACCTTTTATATTGATGTGCGGCATTTCTGCAATCTCTGAAATTGTTTCGCAGAGAAGATTTTTCTCAAGTCCTGTTTTACTCTCTTCGCCGCCTACGTTTATTTCAACAAGAATATTTGCTGTCATATTGTTCTTTTCAGCCTGACGCTCAATTTCACGGGCAAGACTTACGCTGTCCACAGACTGGATAAGGTCAACCTCTGTGATGATTTTTCTCACCTTGTTTGACTGAAGATGACCGATAAGATGTTTTTCAACATTTTCAAGTTTGAGAGCATCTTTTTTTGAAAGGAACTCCTGAACTTTGTTCTCACCGATGAGGTCGATTCCGCAATCTATGGCGTGGTTGATAAATACAGGGTCAACTGTTTTTGTAACAGCCATAAAACGTACATCATTTTCATTGCGTCCGCTTCTCACTGCCGCTTCATTTATTTTATTTCTTATAAATTTTACATTTTCCTGAATATCTGAAAATCTGTTTTCCACAATAACTCCCCCTTCCGTCAGGAATCTATGATTTTGCCGTGGGACAAATCGCGTCCCTCAACAATGTACTCATCATATCTGCTGATGTAATCATCAGCAAGACCTTCCTGAGTAAGATTGTCATTTTCCAATGCATTTTCAACGATGCAGTACTCATCAGCCGTATACAATACATTGACTTTTCTGAAAAGCATTTTTGAACCTCTTACGATATAAACGCCGAGTTCATTGCTTTCATTACCTCTGACAGCCGAATTCTTCACACGGAAGCCCGAATACTGTTTAACGGAAATTCTTGCATTTTCACATCTGAGAGAAGCAAGTTCTTCGTTCATAATAAGACATCTGAAAACAGCAACAGCCTTTTCTGCCTTGTCATCATATCTGAGAGAAACAAGCTCTGTTCTTACCGCATCTATTGCAGAGTCGGGGAAAGAAATCATATAGTATGAACCCTCTTTCACAAGGCTCATATTATCTCGTTCAATAAGGCAGGTCATATACCAGTAATAACCGTGAACAAGTCTGCTGCCTGCACCTTCCTCAGGAATGCTTGCAATGGCATTTTCAACATCCTGAACTGACCACTCTTCATATAAATCATAATCAAGAGTATTTTCACAGCCGTCTGTACCTGATATATAATATCCTGTACCGTCTGATCTGATTTCGCTGTAACCTGAAGTTGAGGATGAAAGCTGTGTGTACTCACGATTAAGAGCTTCTATGGTGGAAGACAAATCAAGCTTGACACCTGTTGCGGTCTGCTTTGATGTTATAGCATCACGCATTTCTGTCTGCTCTGCTGAAAGGTTTGAAAAATCACCTGATGTCACCATTGCGGAGAAATCGTTAAGTCCTGCCATAATTCTTTCATCAAGCAAAGCTGTGTCATTTACAACGTGAGTTGATTCTTTGTTAAGACCGTTATAATACTCCAGCAATTCTTTTATTTCGTTCATACGTAGAACATTTCCTGCCGATGTGCTGTCTGCAAAAGAATATGCAACAGTATCATTCACACCGACTCTTGTACCGTCCTTTACTGCTGAAACAACGTTTGTTCCGCCTGCGGAAGTGAGAATTTTCTCATCCCTGACAACAAACATTTTCACATTAAGGAAAACTTCTGCAGTATCGGGAAAAGCAACTTCTGTTTTTATATCATTGCTTTTCACAAACATATATCCGTGATAACCGAGGAATGCCGCAAGAAAGACAGATGCAAGGGTCAGAAAAACAATAGCAGGTGCACTGAGTCTTCTGCCGTCTTTTTCAATTTTTTTTGCATCTCTTATTGAAGCATCCGTATCATCAGCCGACAGACGTTTAGCTTTTTTCTCCTTTTCCAAATCTATCATCCCTTGAGAAATTCTTTTGCCCTGTTTATTGCGGTTTTAACAAAATCCGCATCCGTATCGGGGCACACGGTAAATTTATCTTCATTGCGTCTGAACCAGGTCATCTGACGCTTTGCGTAATGTCGTGTTTCTTTTTTCAGATTATCAAGTGCCTCTTCAAGTGAGCATTCGTTTCTGAAATAGGGTTTCAACTCTTTGTAGCCGATTGCCTGTTTTGAAGTTGTTTCTTCACCAAGAGAAATGAAGTGTTCTGCCTCCTCAAGAAGACCTTCGCTTACCATTATATCAACACGCTTTTCGATTCTGTTGTAAAGCGTCTGTCTGTCTGCATAATCGATATAGATATACAGACTTTCATAATCTGAACCTTTTTCTCTTGATTTTCTTTTCTGCTGGGCAATTGTTTCGCCCGTGAGGTAATAAACCTCAAGTGCTCTCATTATTCTGCCTGTGTTGTTCACGTGAAGAGTTGCTGCTGTTTCGGGGTCAACACTTCTGAGTTCACCAAGCAGTTTTTCTGCGCCTTCACTCTCAAGTCTCTCTTTGAGTTTCTGACGCATTTCGCTGTTATCGGGAACTTCACCGAAATCGATTCCACCGAGAAGAGAATCAATATAAAGTCCTGTTCCGCCTGCGATAACGGGAATCTTCCCGTTGCTGACTATTTTTTCAATGCTCTTTTTTGCATCCTCCACATACTGTGCAACCGAATAAGTTTCACAAGGGTCAATGAATGCAATAAGGTGATGAGGTATCCCCTGCTTTTCTTCCTCAGATGGCTGAGCTGTTGCAATGGTCATACCTTTGTAAATCTGCATGGAGTCGGCTGAAATTACTTCACCGCCGACAGCCTTTGCAATTTCAACGGCAAGTGATGTTTTTCCTGATGCTGTGGCACCTACCACAGCAATAACCTTTGTCTTTTTCATCAGCCGTTTCTCCCGAAGAGCTTTTTGATTTCATATTCTGACATTGAGAACATAACCGGTCTGCCGTGAGGGCAATAACGGACTTCATCGTCTGTCAGCACACGTTTGACAAGCTCCTGCATTTCGGGAAGAGAAATATTATCTCCTGCCTTTACCGCGGCCCTGCAAGCTGTTGAATGATAAAGCCACTCAAGCTTTTCAGGCTCGGGATTTTTTGTATTTGCCGAAAGCTTGTCCGCAATTTCAGCCACAAGCTCCCCTACATCGCAATCTGCAAGCTCTGTGGGACATTCGGTAACACGCACCGTTCCGTCTCCGAAATCATCAACTGCAAATCCCGATTTTGCAAACAGATCAAGATTTTCAACAACTGCTTCATACTCTGCGGTGCTCAGTGTCACCATAACGGGCATCATAAGAATCTGAGAATAAATCTGTCTGTTCTGTTTTTTCAGTGAGTTGAAAATTATTCTTTCGTGAGCTGCGTGTTTATCAACAAAAAGCAGCTCGTTTTTCGTCTGAACAAGTATATAAGTCGAAAATGCTTCACCCAGCACTCTGAATTCAGGAACGGGTTTCACTTCGGCTGTTTTTACGGGTTCAAGAGGAATTTCCTCTGTAGCCTGAATTTCAGGAATCTCCTGAATTTTCACGGGTTCAACAACCACGGGCTCTTCTTTCTGCACAGGCTGAACAACAGTCTGCGGTCTGCACATTGAAAGCACATCTTCCTCGTCTTCAAAAGAAAAAGCAGGTTTGCTTGATTCTCTTAAAACGGGAGCAGACTTTCTGAATTCCGGCTTTATTTCCGGTTTTACGTTTTTATAAAGCGTTTCAACGGGAGGAACCGTTTTTTTCGGAGCCTCTGTATCAATTGAAAGCGAGATTTTTTCTGTCTGCACAG
>JAZUCO010000164.1:0-12728 GCA_045639185.1 Acutalibacteraceae bacterium | reverse complement strand
AAAACACCTCTGGGGACTCAAGGAATTCCTTTATGAAAATCCTTATGAAAATAACGAAGACGATACAGAATACGAGTTTCTCCGCAAAGAGAGTGAAGAAACGGTTTCTTCATTTGTAACTCTCTGCGGCAGCGAAGAAATAATGAGCCTTTTTGCAATGACTCCGTATTATTACAAAACAAGCGAAAAAGATAAAATCCGCCTTTCTCAGGCGGATAAAATCGAAACTCAACTTGAGTTTGTTATAAGAAAGTTTGTGAGACGATAAACAATAATTTAGCTTTGCTAAATTATTGTTTAAGTAATAGGTAAGAAGTAAGAGTGAAGAAGTTATGGCGGGACACCCGCACCCGATTATAATGGGGTAAGGGGCAAAGCCCCTCCACACCTATTCACTATTACCTATTACTTCTTACTTCAACAATAATTTATCGTTTTACGATAAATTATTGTTTACTCAATCGTAATCTCAATCTCTGCTGACTTTACATCTTCGAGGTGTACGGTCAGTTTTTTTATGTCTGCATAATCGTCGTCGTATTCATATTTACCGCCGAGTTTTTCTGCATCCATAACAGAGAAAGTGCCGTCTTTGTGGCTTGTTGCAGTCATCTGCTTGTCACCGATTGTAAGAGTTGCGGTTTTGCCGTCTTCTGAAATTTCAATGTCTGCTTTTGTGTGCATAAACCAGTAAACATCACTTTTGATTATGCATTTTACCGAGTCGGTGATTCTGAGTGCGGAATAATCATTGTAAAGCTCAAAATCTCTTGTGACAGATGTTGCACCGTTCATTCTGTAAGCATCTGTCATATCAAGCTCACATTTTCCGCCCTCATCATTTTTTTCAAATGAAGTGAATGTGCTTTCAGCGAGTACATACTGGTCTTCAAGTGTCATATCGGGATTGATTACAAGTGTATTCTGACCCTCTGCTCGTTTGGAATAATTTTTCCATCTTCCGCCTGCAGGAGTGTTGAGGAAATAACCGGGTGCGTCATATGCTCCGGGACCCAGCTCTTCTGCCCATCTTTCACCTTTTGCATCAAAGACAAAAGTGCCTATGTCAAGGTCACCGTGATTTATGAAGTTATAGCCTGATTTTATACCTGCAAATGTAGCGTTTTTATCAAGGTATGCACTTCGCATCAGCACAAGCTCCTGACCTGAGTCGGAGGTGAGAAGCGTAACAAGAGGTTCCTGCCTGAAATCTGCTGTATCGGCAGTATAACTTCTGTCATACCAGAGAAGCGAGAGAGCATCTTCTCTTCCGCCTGAGCTTCTTTCAGTGTTGCCCGATGTATCGGGAGTGAAATTTTCAGGTACATCCCACATCTGATAAACAGCAAGAAGAGGAGAATCGTATTCGGACGCATACCAATGAAGAACAGGTGAGAAACACATTCTGTCTTTATTGTCACCAAAGTTAAAAACGCCCGTGGGAGTTGTTATGTAAGCAGGGAAGTTGCCGAGTTCTCTGAAACCGTCAATTTCGCTCATTCCGAAATCAGTACCGAAATAATTCTTTGAGGTTGCAACAAATGTGACTATTGAATTCATACCTGACTGGCTGTAACCGGGACCCTCTGCATAAACACCGTCGGGAGTGAAGTTTTCGAATGCGATGGGCATATTCTTGTAACACATTTCAAGAAACTCTGCGCACTCTTCGGGATGATACTGCGCAAATGTCATACACGCAACACCAATACCGTTGTAGCATATGCTGTTCCAGTTGTTTTTTGACCAGGTGAACCAGTTTTTGAGATAATTCTTTGAAAGTGCAGGTTTTATTGCGTACTCAAAAACCTTTTCAGCAAGAAGCTCTTTGAGATCATCTGACAGATAGTCAAAAAACCAATCGTAACCTACGGAAACGGCAAGTGCCATTTCTGCTGTTGCAAGAAAATGAGATGTGCACCAGTCATCATAGGAGCAGACCTTTTCGAGCTCTTTTACTGCTCTTTCGGCATATTTGTCTTTGCCCGTCATCTGCCATGCACAGCCGAGAATTACCATACGGCTGATTTCTTCACGGGAAATGGGAAGAATGCTGTCTTCCTCGTCAAGCACATATTCGAGTACGGGGTAAACTGATTCGTCGAGCAGGGCATCTGCATTGTCGATTACCGAATTTTTCAGCGCAAGAGTGTATTCCGAATATGAATTATTATTGTATTCTTTTTTTATCATATCAAAAGCATCTGTGTCTGCATAGATAAACGGGTGCGAAACTTCAGCTTTTGTTATTTCTTTGAGAATGTCTTTTTTTGACGGTGCATTCTCTGCTCTGTCAAGAGAAATGTAGTCTATACCCACTTTCACCATATCGGGGATAACTGCAAAATACGGCACAATGTTTGTAATGCCGAGCACTACAACAAGCGCAATTGCAATGACAGAAGTGAGAAATATCTTTTTTGCTTTTTTATGTGATTTTTTTGATTTTTTCATATTGATGCCTCCGCAGAGTACTTTATTCAATAATAACACTAAATTATTTATTTATCAAGAATATAAAATATCTGTTGCACGGAAGTTTTATTTGTTGTATAATGATTCCATAAAGTTATGGAGGCGAAAAATATGGCAAAAATTATCGGTGCAAACATTCCTAATATTCCCTGGCAGGACAAACCCGAAGGATATAAATACCCCGTATGGAGATATGACGGTAACCCCATCATCACAAGAGACAACCTTTTCGGTGCAAACAGCATTTTCAACTCAGCAGTTGTACCTTACGGTGACGGCTTCGCAGGTGTATTCAGAGTAGACAACATCAGTCGTGACCACACACTCGTTGTAGGTTATTCAAAGGACGCAATCAACTGGGAACTTCAGGAAGAAGTTATCTTCAGAGGTTATGACCCCAGACTCTGCGAAATCGACGGCAAATACTACCTTTCATGGGTTAACCTTACACCTCAGGGCACAACAATCGGTATCGCATACACAACTGACTTCAAAGAATGGGTTCAGCTTGAAGATGCTTGTTACCCCGTTGCAAGAAACGGTGTGCTCTTCCCCAGAAAGATAAATGATGAATTTGTTCTCTTTATCCGTCCCTGCGACAGAGGTCACACACCTTACGGTGATATTTTCCTCAGCCACAGTAAAGACCTCACATACTGGGGTAAACACAGATGAGTTATGTCACCCGTTAAAATCTGTCAAAATACAAAAATCGGTGCAGGCCCCACTCCCATCGAAACAGATGAAGGCTGGCTCTGCTTCTATCACGGTGTTCTTACAAGCTGTAACGGCTTTACATATGCAATGGGTGCTGCAATCCTTGATATTGACGAACCCTGGAAGGTAAAGCACAGAGCAGACTGCTTCCTTCTTGCTCCTCACGAAATGTTTGAGCTTGTAGGTGACGTTCCCAATGTTGTATTCCCCTGCGCAGCACTTGCTGATGCAGAAAGCGGTAAAATCGCAATCTACTACGGCGGCGCAGATACAGTTGTTGCTCTTGCATTCACAACAGTTGACGAAACAATCAAGTTCATCAAAGAACACGACCTCAATAAATAATTTTCACGGCAGGGAGAAATCCTTGCCGTTTTTCGTTGTACAAATCAGAATTTGTCGGGATGATTGCATAAACCCGTCGTAGGGACCGATGCCCACATCGGTCCGTTCAGGTCACATCAAATTCCGCGGAGCGATGTGGGCATCGCTCCCTACACGCACCATTTTAATTTGTGAACAAACACCTCGACAAATTAATGTTTTGTAAATAATATCCATAACATATTGCCATTTTATAAAATATTTAGTATAACATTATATATAATAAGTAAGGAGTTGGCAGTAATGAAAAAATCAAGAAAAATTTTATCAGTTATTCTGACTTTTACGATTTTACTTCCTTGTTTTTCACTTATGGCAAGTGCCGTAAGCGGAAATATTGCACCTGATGTTGTTGCAATGTCAAGTCAGCTTGCAGTAGAGATTGAAAGTGAAGCAATCGTTCTTCTTAAAAATGAAGATAATGTGTTGCCTCTTGAAAATAAAAAAGTCAATGTTTTCGGTGCAGCATCTGTTGTGCCGCTTCTGGGTGGTGCAGGCTCGGGTGCAATCGTTACTCACGACCCTGTTTATCTTTATGAGGCATTTGATGAAGCTCAGATTGAATATAATACCGAGCTTCAGGCGCTTTATGAGAAATATTGTGCTTCAAATGAAATTCCGAAAACAAGCAACACTATTCTTAATAATCTTCTTCAGCTTGTTCTTGCAAAAAATACACTCAATGAACTTGATCCCGATAAGCTGACAGATGAAGTTATGAACAATGCAAAAGCTTTTTCGGATACAGCAATTATCGTTATCGGCAGAACAAGTGCTGAGAATTCTGACCTTACTCCCGAAATGCTCAGACTTAGTGATGATGAAAAAGCTATGGTTGAAAAGGTCGCAGGTACTTTCTCTGAAGTTATCGTTCTTTTTAATATCGGCAATGTTATGGAAATGGGCTTTGTTGATGAATATGAATCAATCAAAGCTGCCGCAATTATGTGGATTCCCGGTGAATTCGGTATGCGTGCTGTCGGTCAGATGCTTAAAGGCGATATCAATCCCTCGGGCAGACTTGCAGATACGGTTGCATACAGTATTTATGACTATCCCTCAACAGAGAATTTCGGCTCATATTCCTATGATAACGGTGAACATTACGTTGAATATCAGGAAGGTATTTATGTAGGTTACCGTTATTTTGAAACGTTTGCCAAGGAAAAAGTTCAGTATCCGTTCGGCTACGGATTGTCTTATACTTCATTTGAAAAAGAACTTGTTTCTTATAGTACCGATAACGGAAAAATCACAGCTGAAGTTAAGGTTACAAACACAGGTGACAGAGCAGGTAAGGATACAGTTCAGCTCTATTACAGTGCGCCCTATTACGGCACAATCGAGAAAAGTGTAATAAATCTTGGCGGATTTGCAAAGACAAAACTTCTTACTCCTTCTGAAAGTGAAACAGTCACAATTGAATTTGATATCGATTCAATGGCATCTTATGATATGAATGCTGAATGCTGGGTGCTTGAAAAGGGCGATTATACAATCATTCTGGGGGAAAATGTGCGTGAACATATCGATTCATTCACATACACTCTCGAAGAAGATTCAGTTATAAAGAATGATAATGTCACAGGTACTGAAATAAAGAATCTTTTTGACGACGCTTATAACGGATTTACCGTTCTTTCAAGAAAAGATGCTGTTTCAACATATCCCCAAGCCAGAACTCTTGTTGCAACAGACAAGGTGAAAAATCCCGATGAACATCCCGATCCTGTAAAAGAAGGCACCGCACCGAAAATGGGTGTTACTTATGATGAAACAATAATGCTTCAGGATGTTTATGAAAATCCTGAGCTTATGGATAAATTCCTTGATCAGCTTACTCTTGATGAGATGACTCATCTTGTTACACACAGCGGTTATATGACTTACGGAATTGACAGACTCGGTGTGCCGAAAACATGGGATAACGACGGTCCCTCATGCGTCAAGGGTACACACGGAATAACATACTCAGACTGCGGTACTGCGTATCCTTGTGAAACTGCAATTGCATGTACATGGAACAAAGACCTTGCGTACAGGATGGGTGACAGCGTAGGACAGGAAGCAAGAAGTATCGGCACAGATATCTGGTATGCTCCGGGTGTGAATATTCACAGAAATCCTATGGGCGGCAGAAACTTTGAATACTTCTCGGAAGACCCTGTTATTTCAGGTGTTATGGCAACAGAAATTATCAACGGTGCATGGAATCAGGGACTTGTTACAACTATCAAACATTTTGCACTCAATGATCAGGAAACTAACCGTACAGGTGTATTCACCTGGGCAGATGAACAGACTCTGCGTGAGATTTATCTTAAAGCTTTTGAAATTCCCGTCAAGAATTCAGAATGCCACGGTGTTATGTCTGCTTACAACAGAGTCGGCACTGATTGGGCAGGAGCTTGTTCCGAACTGCTCGTTGACCTGCTGAGAACAGAGTGGGGTTATGACGGCTATGTCATTTCTGACTATTCAAACAATTTCATCGGCAGAGGATATATGGACCCTGCTCTTGCAGTTTATAACGGCAATGATACTATTCTCTCAGGCGTGTGGTTCCTGAATATGACTTCACATATAAGTCTTGTGAAAGCAACCTATAATGCAGATCCCGTCGGTTTCGGTACTGCTTTGCGTGAGGCTTGCAGGAAT
Source organism: Acutalibacteraceae bacterium (assembly GCA_045639185.1). Taxonomy (GTDB): domain Bacteria; phylum Bacillota; class Clostridia; order Oscillospirales; family Acutalibacteraceae; genus UBA1081. The sequence goes on along the minus strand of JAZUCO010000164.1, from coordinate 6,494 downwards.
GTCCTTGAGGCAAAAATGAAGACAAGAGCATTCCTTGAACCGGGTAATCCTGCCGCAGATGCAGAACTTACTGTCAATGAATCAGCTTATGATATGTCAAATCCTCTTGATGTCTTAAAATATAACCTTGCAAAAATTATCAATATGCTGACTTCATTTGCAAGAAGACTTATTGATTACGGCGGATAAAAATATAACATAACGGCAGGGAGAAATCCCTGCTGTTTTTTTGAAATGTGCAATTAAGAAGAAATTAATCGGTATGGTCGTAGGGGGCGATGAATCATCGCCCCTACCACTTTATTTTATGGTTTGTTGCGTTTTATTTCCCGCTTTTTGCATTTCTGCATATAATGTGCTATAATGTCATCACGAAAGTGAGTGATATTGTGAAAAGAATAATGTTTGTCTGTCACGGTAATATCTGCAGGTCGCCTATGGCTGAATTTATATTCAAAGATATGATAAAAAAGCTCGGCAGGGAAGATGAATTTTATGTTGCATCTTCCGCCACAAGCACAGAGGAAATATGGAACGGCATCGGCAACCCCGTTTATCCTCCCGCAAGGGCAGAGCTTGGAAAACACGGTATTTCCTGCGACGGCAAAAGAGCTGTTCAGCTTAAAAAGAGTGACTATGACAAGTATGATATGTTCATCGCTATGGACAGTAATAATATACGGAATATTGCAAGAATATTCGGCTGGGACCCTGACGCAAAAGTGCATAAAATGATGGATTTTGCAAACAGAAAAGGTGATGTTGCAGACCCCTGGTATACGGGGAATTTTGATGTGACTTTTGCCGATATTTCAGAGGGTTGTGAAGGTCTTATTTCTTTTCTGGCAAAATCTGGCTGATTTGTATTGCATTTTTTCTAAAAAAAATCATAAATTGTAAAAATTTCTGTATTATTATATAAATTTTCAAATATTTATACATTTTTCTTGCAATTTTTTTTTCATAGATATAAAATATATTATATTTTTTTATGAAAATTAATTTGCGGAATTATTTTTCTGCATAAGGAGAGTAAATAATTATGAGTTATGTTCAGAGAGTTATTGACAGTGTTGCAAAAAAACACGCTAACGAACCTGAGTTCGTGCAGACTGTAACAGAAGTTCTTGCTTCTCTTACACCCGTTATTGAAAATCATCCCGAATACGAAAAAGCAGGTCTTCTTGAAAGAATGGTTGAACCTGAAAGACAGATTTCTTTCAGAGTTACTTGGGTTGACGATGAAGGCAAGGTTAATGTAAACACAGGTTATCGTGTGCAGTTCAACGGTGCTATCGGTCCTTACAAGGGCGGTCTTCGTTTCCATCCCTCAGTATATGCAGGTATCATGAAGTTCCTTGCATTTGAACAGACATTCAAAAACAGCCTTACAGGTCTTCCCATCGGCGGTGCAAAGGGCGGTTCAGACTTTGACCCCAGAGGCAAGAGCGACGGAGAAATCCTTCGTTTCTGTCAGGCATTTATGACAGAGCTTTACAGACACATCGGTGCAAACCTTGACGTTCCCGCAGGTGATATCGGTGTTGGCGGCAGAGAAATCGGTTACCTTTTCGGCCAGTTCAGAAGAATCAAGGGTTCATTCGAAAACGGTGTTCTTACAGGTAAGGGTCTCTCATACGGTGGTTCACTTATCAGACCCGAAGCTACAGGTTTTGGTGCTGTTTACTACGCAGCAGAAGTTCTCAAGCACTTCGGTGAAGAAGTTAAGGGTAAGACATTCTCTGTTTCAGGTTTCGGTAACGTTGCTTGGGGTACAGCAAAGAAAGTTGCTGAACTCGGCGGTAAAGTTGTTACAATTTCAGGTCCCGACGGATATGTTTACGATCCCGATGGTGTTGTTACAGAAGAAAAGATCAACTATCTTCTTGAGATGCGTGCATCAGGCAGAGATAAGGTTCAGGATTATGCAGATAAATTCGGTGTTGAATTCTTCGCAGGTCAGAAACCCTGGGGTGTTAAGGTTGACGTTGCAATGCCTTGCGCAACTCAGAACGAAATCGGTATGAAGGAAGCTGAGCAGCTTGTTGCAAACGGTGTTCCTTACTACATCGAAGTTGCAAATATGCCCACAACAAACGAAGCTCTTGCATACCTTATGCAGAACTGCAAAGTTGTTGCTCCTTCAAAGGCTGTTAACGCAGGCGGTGTTGCAGTTTCTGCTCTTGAAATGAGCCAGAACTCATCAAGATACTCATGGACAAGTGAAGAAGTTGACGAAAAGCTCAAGCACATCATGAAGAACATCCACGATTCTTCAGATGCAGCAGCAGAAGAAAACGGTCTCGGCTACAACCTCGTTGCAGGTGCAAACATTGCAGGTTTCCTCAAGGTTGCAGACGCAATGATGTCACAGGGTATTTTCTGATAAATCAAAATCAATACATACAAGGCATTCTGCGGAGTGCCTTGTTTTTTTATATTTGCACAGACATCACCCCTTAACCGACACTCTTAATTGAATCTATATTTTTATTTATATATACTTGAATGAAAACCGAATATATGCTAAAATCTAAAAAAACATTATACGAGGTAAAACCTATGAAATATTCTTCTGCGTTTCCCAAATGGGGACCTTACGGAAAAAAATATATGGGTCTGTCAAGAATCGCTGACCACGCATTTGCAAAGGGTGTGCGTTTTGACTTCACAACAGTACCTGCGATTTTCGGCGGAGATATAAAAGTGCCCAACGTTACACTTCCGTCGGGTTGTCATCCTTGGAGATGTACGGGTGATTATTCACTCATTACATACCGTCACGACCTTGAGTGGAAAGATAAGGTTTATGCAGAAGTTTCTTATGTGCGTCTTTCAGATGAAAGCACTCTTGTAAGAACTGAAATTGTCAATAATTCAGAGCTTATCCAGAATTGTCTTGTGAATTTCTTCAGCTCTGTTGAATATCCCTCTCCCACATACTGCAGACTTACTCTGCCTGAAAAGTGCGAGTATAAAAAGGCTCTTGATTATAACACATATGATTATACGGAAAAACGTCCCTGGGATGAGCAGAATGCAGACAGCTTCAAAAAAGGCGAATTCGCAGACAATGCATTTGTAGGCGGTTTCGGTCTCGGCGACAGAGCAGGAAAGTGGCATATGCCTCACCGTTATCAGCCTCCTTTCGGTGCTGTAAAGGGTGACAATGTTTCTTTCACAATCGATTGTAAAAATGATTATGAAAATGCTGTGCTTGCAATCCGTTACAGAACAAGTGATATCCATTATCAGCAGGGTAAAATGGTTGGTGTAAACCTCATCAACAGCAAAAACACGGCAACATTTATGCTTGGTGACATCAAGGTTGAATTTGCACCCAGCGATGACCTTACAATGAAATATGTTCCCCTCGGTAAAATTTCAAAGGGTGATTTTAATTTCTCACTTGTTGCAACGGGCACAGGTGCGGCAGAATTTGACTTCTTTTGCATCACAGAAAAAGAAGATGCAGAAAAAATCGTAACAGAAACTGTAAAGTACGACTTTATGCCCGTTATCTCAACAGAAGAATGCGAAAAGGGCTTTAAGTCAGTCTGTGAATTCAAGGATGTTGACGGCAGATTTACTCTCCGCACATTCAATGCAAACACCCGTTACAGAGAAATTGAAACAGGTGCACTTGAAGACTGTATGACAGCCCGTCTTTCAAACTCGGACGTTACTTTTGATGATGTAACAGAGAGTTTCACAGGTGCATTTTCAAGAAAACATAGCGATGACGGATTTTTCCACAATGCAATAATGCACACACTTTTTGTTGAGCCTCAGACAAAGCACGTTGAGTATGCGGTGCTTTCAAAGGGCAAAACAGAATATCTTACTATTGAAGAATACGAAAAGATTTATCTTGAAAAACTCGAATCTTCAGAAGAAATCAGATATAACAAAGACGGCAGAAAATATGAGCTTTCAAGCAACATTTTAAGATCAACAGTTCTTACAAATGCGGTGTATCCCATTTATAATCATGGTGAATACATTATTCACCACACACCCGGTAAGCGTTGGGACTGCCTTTATACATGGGACTCAGGATTCATCGGTCTCGGACTCAATGATTATGCTCCTCATTTTTCATCATACAGCCTTGACCTTTATCTGAGTGATGAATCAAATCCCGACTTTGCATTTCTTCATCACGGTTCACCCGTACCCGTGCAGATGTATCAGTTCCTTGAAATGATGCAGCAGAGAAATGATAAATCAGAGATGACAGAGCTTTATCCCAGACTCAGGCTCTATTATGAATTCCTTGCAGGCAGAGTCAGAGGCTCCACAACTGCAAAACTCAAAAGCGGACTTACCACAACTTATGATTATTTCTATTCAACCAGCGGTATGGATGATTATCCTGCTCAGGTTGCAATGATGGACAGAAATATCAGAGATACAACAGCTCCCGTGCTTTCATCATCACAGCTTGTGCGTTGCGGTAAGATTCTCAGAATGGTTGCAAGCAAACTCGGACTTTCTGAAGATGTCAAGACTTATGATGAAGACATTGCAAGAATCACCGAAGCACTCAATAAATATTCATGGGATAAGGACAGCGGTTATTACAGCTATGTTCTTCACGATAAGGACTATAACCCCACAGGATTTATGCTCACGGAAGACGGAGAAAATCAGAACAAGGGTCTTGACGGTATTTATCCCATTATTGCAGGTGTCTGCAACGATGAACAGAAAGAAGCAATTCTCTCTCACCTTAAAAATGAAAAAGAAATGCTTTCTCCCTACGGTATCAGCGCAGTTGATATGTCAGCAGGCTACTTTATGGTAAACGGTTACTGGAACGGCAACGTATGGTTCCCTCATCAGTGGTTCATCTGGAAATCAATGCTCGATATGGGTGAAACAGACTTTGCATACACAATTGCAAAACTTGCACTTGAAGTCTGGAAGAGAGAAGTTGACTATTCTTATTACACATTTGAAATGGTCAACGTTGTAACAGGCAGAGGCGGTTGGTTCCACAACTTCGGCGGACTTTCAACACCCATCACAATGTGGGCAAGTGCTTACCATAAAGCAGGTACTCTCAATGTCGGTTTTGATACATGGATTGATAATTCATCTTTCAATGCAGATAATACTCAGCTTCAGGCAGAGTTCACATACTTCGGCAAAAACGAAAAAATCACCGTCATTGCCGCAATGAATGACGATGAAAACAAAGCTTACAAAGTTTTCCTCGACGGTAAAGAGATAAACTTCAACGAACGCTTCAAAGGCACGCTTGAAATTGAACTCTCCGTGAAGGATAACGAAACTCATAAACTTGAAATCAGATAAACAATAATTTAGCGAACAGATTAATTAATATCGTGTAGGGAACGATGCCCACATCGTTCCGTAAAGTCTGATGTCAGCTCGGACGGACCGATCAGGGGATCGGTCCCTACACTGACGATATAAACAGGTTTGATTATAAAATGGGTTAAAGGGCGAAGCCCTTTCCGAAATTGCGAATTACGCATTACGAATTACGAATTGACAATAATTTAGCTCCGCTAAATTATTGTTTACAATCAGAGGTGTGTTTTTATGTTAAAACAGCGTGGTGCGGGTGTGCTTATGCACATCAGCTCAATCCCGTCACAGTACGGTGTCGGTGTTTTCGGCAAAGAGTGTTTTGATTTTGTGGATACTCTTGCAGATATGAAATTTTCTTACTGGCAGGTATTGCCTTTCAATCCTATAGATGATGCAAATTCTCCTTACTGCTCAGCATCTGCATTTGCAGGAAATATTCTCTTCATTGACCCCAAAGGTCTTGCAGAAATGGGGCTTTGCACAGAGGAGGAAATAAAATCAAACATCTATGACGGCTCACCTTACACAGCAGATTTTGATTTTGCAAAAAAAGCAAGACTCTCTCTTCTTAAAAAGGCATTTTCAAGAATCGATGCTGAGTTTGCTCAGAAAGTCAAGGACTTTGAAAATGAAAACAAGTGGCTCACACAGTTTTCATATTTTATGGCAATCAAAGAGGCAAACGATTTCAGACCCTGGTGGGAATGGGACGAAGACTTTGCACGTTTTGACCTTTTCAAGCGTCGTCGCAGACACGATTATGCAGAGCGTTCCGCTTTCTGGAAATTCAGCCAGTATGTGTTCTTTATGCAGTGGAAAAAGCTCAAGGATTACGCAAATTCCAAGGGTATAAAAATCATCGGTGATATGCCGATTTATGTTGCGATGGACAGCGTTGACGTCTGGTCAAATCTTCCTATGTTTATGATTGACGACAAAAAGCTCAAACCCGAAAAAGTTGCAGGTGTGCCTCCCGATTATTTCAGTGAGGACGGTCAGCTCTGGGGCAATCCCATTTATAACTGGGACGCAATGGAGAAAGACGGTTACAAATGGTGGCTTGAGAGAATCGGCAATGCTCTGAGCACTTACGATGTTGTCAGAATCGACCATTTCAGAGCCTTTGCAAGCTACTGGGAAGTGCCTGCTGATGC